>JASJGV010000087.1:0-14194 GCA_033791325.1 Desulfobacterales bacterium
CGATCCATAATATTCACACAGTCAAGAGTACCTTATCCCATATCGAGGATCGCGGGATCGATGCGGCCTATTTCTGGCATCACCTGTATTACGAAAAACCTCCCTATGATTATGAACAATCGTGGGGAAGCAACTCCGTCGATTTTCTGGTCAGTGGTGTGTTTGCAGCGCACTTTGTCAATACTGTCAGTCCTACATTCTTGAGGGAGATTGTGGAGGGGCGGCATAATTTTGTGTCGGAAAGACTGGAACAGGAGTTGGCCAATAAGGTGGCTGCAAACTGTTCCGTAGGGATTCTGAACGCACCGGACCCGGTCTTCAACCCTGAAACCGATCACCACCTCTTTCACACGTACACCCATAAAGATCATATGGGTGCCAAACAGAAAAACAAACAAGCGCTTCAGGCCAATCTCGGACTGATAGAAGACCCAGGAGCACCTTTCTTTTTCTGGCCATCCCGCCTGGATCCCAACCAGAAAGGCTGCCAGTTACTGGCAGAAATTCTCTATCATGTTATTTCAAGGTACTGGGGGGACAACCTGCAGATCGTGTTTGTGGCCAATGGTGAATACCAGCGGGTGTTTCGTGACATTGTCTCGTTTCACAATCTGCATCAGCGGGTGGCTGTCTGTGATTTCAGCGAAAGCCTGGAACACCAGGCTTATGGTGCTTCGGATTTTATCCTGATGCCATCCCGGTTTGAGCCTTGCGGTTTGCCCCAGATGATCGCCCCTATTTACGGGTCCTTGCCGGTGGTTCACGATACCGGTGGTATCCATGACACGATTTATCATCTCGATGTCGAAAACAGCCTTGGCAATGGTTTTGTTTTTGAAACGTATGATGCCAATGGTCTTTGGTGGGCCATCAACGAGGCCATGCATTTTTACAGACGGCCTGTTGATGAAAAAAAGGTTCAGATTGACCGGGTCATGCAGGAAAGCGCCGGAACGTTCACCCATGCAGTCACCGCCCGTCACTACATCGAACTGTATGAACGGATGCTGCAGAGGCCGCTAATTTCTGCATCACCCTATTAGAAGTGTCTTAAAAAAATCTTTTGGCCCAATCTCTGTGTTGGCCTCTCGTTTTAACTCCTCAAAATACTACAGTATTCCTGTGGGTTAAAACGAGAGTCCGCCTTGATCTTGAACCAAAATATTCTTTTTTAAGATCACTTCTATAGCGGTTATTTGACGTTATTTGCCGGAGCGGTTTTGGAACGATATTCTGATGATCGCTATATGCGGTATAGATGTAATCTACATTCATTATTTATAGGCTTAATTTGACGATGAGCATGACCAAGAAAATAAAATCAATTGACTTGCAGATCGAGCACCTGTTGAAACAGGATCCTTTTCTGGAACCTTACCAGGATGCTATTCGCAGAAGACTTGTCAGGGTAGGGGAGACAAAGACCCGCCTGTTAGAAAAGAACATGACATTGGCTGATTTTGCTTTGGGGCATACCTACTATGGCCTGCATATCAGCCATGACGAATGGGTCTTTAGGGAGTGGGCTCCCAATGCGGAGGCTGTTTTTTTTGTCGGGGACATGACAGACTGGGAAGAGCGGTCTTCTTATGCTCTGAAACGCATTAATAAAAACGGGGACTGGGAGCTGCGTCTGCCGTTGCAAGCGTTAGCCCATGGCGATCATTACCGTCTCCGGATTCATTGGCCGGGAGGCGCCGGAGACAGAATTCCTGTTTATGCCCAGAGAGTGGTTCAGGATGAACAAACACTGATCTTCAACACCCAGGTGTGGCACCCTGAAAATCCATTCCACTGGCAGCACCGGGTACCGGGAATCTTCTCGGAACCACCCCTCATTTACGAGGCGCATGTCGGTATGGCCCAGGAAGAAGCCAAAACCGGGACCTATAGAGAATTTGCTGCGAATGTCATTCCCCGGATTGCCAAGGCGGGGTACAATACGCTCCAGTTGATGGGTTTGCAGGAACATCCCTATTATGGTTCCTTTGGCTACCAGGTGTCGAGTTTTTTTGCTGCCTCATCACGTTTTGGCTCTCCGGAAGATCTCCAAATGCTCATCGATACAGCACATGGTGCCGGGCTACACGTGATCATGGACCTGATTCATTCCCACAGTGTGTTGAATGAAGTGGAAGGTCTCAGTCGTTTTGATGGGACAGACTCCCAGTATTTTCACGAAGGCTCACGTGGCCGCCACCCGGCCTGGGATTCGCGATGTTTTGACTACGCTAAACCCCAGGTGCTCCACTTTCTTTTATCCAATTGCCGGTTCTGGCTTGATGTATATCATTTGGATGGGTTTCGATTCGATGGCATTACCAGCATGCTCTATCTGCACCATGGTCTGGGTCATGCTTTCACGAGTTATGATGACTACTTTAATGACGATCTGGATGATGAAGCACTCACATATCTCACCCTGGCAAATGGTCTGATTCACGAATTGACTCCCGCGGCCATGACCATCGCAGAGGATGTGAGTGGTCTGCCCGGGCTTGCTTTCCCGATAGAAAAAGGGGGTGTGGGGTTCGACTTCCGTTTTGCCATGGGGGTGCCGGATTATTGGATACAGCTGACAAAAGACACCCGGGATGAAGAATGGCCCATGGCCTATCTCTGGCATGAATTGACCAATCGCAGAACCGAAGAAAAGACGATCAGCTATTCCGAATCCCATGACCAGGCGCTGGTAGGTGACCAGACCCTGATATTTCGCCTCATGGGTGATGCCATATACCACCATATGAGCGTGTCAGACAACAACCTCATCATCGATCGGGGCATGGCACTCCACAAAATGATTCGTCTGCTGACGCTGGCCACGGCCGGACATGGTTATTTGAATTTTATGGGTAACGAGTTCGGTCATCCAGAGTGGATTGATTTTCCACGCAGGGAAAACAACTGGTCCTATTTCTATGCGCGTCGACAGTGGTACCTGATGGACAATCCAGATCTGAAATATTCACAACTGGCTTGTTTTGACCGCGAAATGATCCAACTCGCCAAAACCCACGCCCTGTTCCATGACTCCCTACGTTTGGTTCACACCCACAATGACGATAAAATCATTGCATTTGAAAGAAACCGGCTCGTTTTTATTTTCAACTTTCACCCGGAGAAATCCTTTACCGATTATTTTTTTTATCTCCCGCCCGGTCAATATGATTGGGTCTTCGACAGCGACGATCGCAGCTATGGGGGGCATGGTAGATTGGATGATGCCCAGAAATATGTTTACGAATCCAGAGCCAGAAAAGGTCGCCCGGAGAGTGGATTGGAGCTGTACCTTCCCAGCCGTACTGTGCTTGTTTTGTCTCGTTCGAAAGAGTTGACTTAAAATCATTGCCACATGAAAGGATCACAATCCACACAAGGCGGGCCGCCGCAAAGACTGATCAGATAACGCATGGCTTTGGCCAATTTGTCCGCCGAATCTTCATCGGGTGTGGATATTTCTACCTTACTCTTCATTTCCACGTTCCCGTTTTCTTCGACGCGTTTGATCGCCTTTTCGTATCTATCCACCGTAAGGATAACGTTGCTCAGATGAGGTTCTACATAGTTAGGGCTTGGATTGATTTTGTTTAAAGGAATTATATATTCAAATGTTTTTGTATTCTTTACCATTTTGGTGGTTGCTGTACATTGTCCCGGGTCAACACTGACTGTGCCCCTTGATATTTTACTGATGAAGTCAATTGTCTGGTCCATGGTGGGCGCTTTGTACTTGACTGTCTCCTCAATGTCTTCCGCCAAGACCTGGCACACAATAAACAGACCTGCAATCGAAATGATCGCCGCCACAATGATTTTTTGTTTTACGATATTCATGTTGCGCTCCTTTCTTGTATGCAACTGTTCACCGAAGGGGCTATTCTCCCATTCAGTGCTGAGGTGTAATATTATCAACCAGTTATAAAGATGAAGAATGAATGTATCCTATACATTAACAAGCGATCCATGTCAATTTTATAGCTGTTATCTGAAGGTTAAAATAGGCCACCCGTTTTCAAGCGCTTTCCTTTTTAGGAGCGCCGTTGGTTCGACGGCTGCCGGGTTACCCACGGCTTCCAGCATGGGAATGTCCGAGTGATGATTCCCGTAGGCATGGGACAGGTCGAGGCGGATGTCTTTTTGATTGGCCAGTTTTTTTACAGCCACCTGTTTGTGTTGATTGATACAGATGGGGCCGTTTGTCCTGCCGCTCAGAAGACCGTTGTCTGCGATTTCAAGATCGGTACAGAGAAGATGATGGAATCCCAGGTCTTCAATGACAGGGTTTAGCATGTATCGAAGCGAGGCGGACACCAATACCAGGGTATGCCCGGCGCTTTGGTGTTCGTGAACCCGCTTGAGTATCCTGGGAGCAATGTGTGGCTTCAGGTATGCGTGGTAGAAATCTTCAGCGCCGTCTTCCAGTGGCCTGATATCCCTGTTTCTGTAGAATGTGAGCATGATGCGAGCCATCTGAGTGTCGGTTATCCAGTCGCGTTCGTAAAAAAAATTGGTTACAGCAACCTTCAGTATAAAGGGCAGGCGAATTTCTTTGATTTCATAAAGGTATTTGAATCCAACCCTGCCGCTTTCCACATCGATGAGTGTTTTGTCAAAATCGAAAAATGCACCTATCTGTTTCCCGGAATCAGCCGAATTCACTGCGTTCATTGTGTTCATTGTGTTCATTGTGTTGCTTGAGCTGGTATTAGGCAGCCGTTGTTATGGGTGGCCATGATGCTATGAAGCTGGGTGCTACATCAACTCAACGCTTTTGCGGCTTTAGGCTTCCAAGCTTCCCAGCCCTCCAGCAGTTTATCTCTACGATGGATGTTTTCATGGCGTTGTCGGCATATCTATGCTATTTGATTTGAAAAGGCAACTTGTTCGATCTTCTGCTGTCTTCTATCTGTTATTTGCGCCGGATTTGATTAGTCATGACCCTTCGAAATAGTTGCTGCCTGCCAGCGAACAAAGGAAAACAGCTGATTCTCGTGACTTCACTGGTATGTATTCTGATGGCCATTCAGGTTTCCGCGTTATCGGCAGCACCGGCTTTGCCACCTACACCCCCCTCCGCTAAAAATCAGGATAAAAATAAGCAGCCCAAGACAATTGATATTGAGGCAGGTTACAGTTATCGGCAGGACGATCTGGATTGGAATATCGCCGGGGATCTCAAGGGCAACAATCCCAATGTTCTATCCGAGTTGAAATGGAGGGATCTGCTCATCCACGAATTTCACCTGGGTATGCGAACAAAGCTGAAAAAAGCTTTTTATTTGAAAGGCTCGATAAGCTACGGCGTTATCTACGATGGCGATAACCGGGATTCTGACTATGTTGCGGACAACCGTGAAGAGGAATTCTCCCGGTCAAACAATGATGCAGGCCAGGGTAACACCCTGGACGGCCTGCTTGGCGCTGGTTATAGATTTCGACTTATTTCGCAATCCTTCAGTGTCATACCACTCGTAGGCTATTCATATCACCATCAGCATCTCAAGATGAAGGACGGGTTCCAAACCGTAACCTGGGCAGGGGGGCCGCCTCTGGGACCGTTTGAGGACCTGGATAGCTCCTACAAAGCCGAGTGGCAAGGCCCATGGATAGGGTTTGAGATGATTCTGGAGACTATAAAATTTACAAGGGTTCTGCCGCCGATCTCGTTTTACGCGGGTTGGGAGTACCACTGGGCAGACTACTATGCAAAAGCGGACTGGAACCTTCGTGATGACTTCAATCACCCCAAGAGCTTTGAACATGAAGCCGATGGAACGGGCATGGTTGCCAGCCTGGGAGTTTGTTTACGCCTGAGCGACAAATGGTCGGTAAGGCTTGGATATGAAACAGAGGAATGGTCCACCGACAGGGGTGTTGATCGGCTGTTTCTGGCAAACAATACCATTGTTAAAACACGTCTGAACGAGGTTAACTGGCACTCGGAGGTTATCCTGTTCGGCTGCTCAGTCCGCTTCTAATATCGTGCAATGATTTTATTCGGGTTGCATTCTGACGCTTTCTACCTTATTCTTAGATGTTATGCGTTATCATTTTCGACAGGTTGTGCTACTCATTTGGCTGCTCGTTTGTATCTGGCCGGCTGCTGTCCTGGCAAAAGTGCCGGTATTTGTCAGCATTGTTCCACAGCGGTATTTTGTGGAACAGATCGGGGGCAAGCATGTGGATGTTCAGGTTATGGTGCTTCCGGGCGCCAGTCCGACCACATATGAACCCAAGCCCCGGCAAATGGCGGCTATCACAAAAGCAACGATCTATTTTTCCATAGGGGTGCCCTTTGAGGCGGTCTGGCTGAAGAAGCTTGTTGCATCCAATAAACGTCTGAGAATCGTTCCGATGGATCGTGGCATTCAAAAACGCGCCATGACTTCCTTTCACTCCCATGACGAGACAGAACTACACACCGGCGGACAAGCCCTTTTGCATGGTGACGGTGGGACCATGGCGCATGGTGTTCCCGATCCCCATATTTGGCTGTCGCCGCCTCTTGTGATATTGCAGGCTCGTACTGTTTTGATCGCTTTAAAGGACATTGATCCAGAGAATGGTTCAGCCCATGAAGCCAACTTCCGGGCGTTTATTTTGCAGGTTTTGGCGTTGGACAAAGAGCTGAGACGTTTACTCAAACCGTACCACGGGCAGCGCTTCATGGTATTTAATCCGGCCTGGGGTTATTTTGCCGATACCTATCATCTAAAACAGATACCTGTGGAAATGGAGGGCAAGTCGCCCAAGCCCGCTCAACTCAAGACGCTGATAACAAACGCACGCAAGCACCGTATAAAAGTTCTGTTTCTGCAGCCGCAGGCATCTTCAAAGATTGCGGAGCAGGTGGCCAGAGAAATCGGTGCTCAGGTGACATGGGCAGATCCACTTGCCATGGGCTGGGCGGAAAACCTTCGGGACGTCGCCGGAAAAATTCATCAGGCGATGGAGTGATTTGAAGGGTTGGAGGGTATGAGGGTGATACAAGGGTTGGAGGGTGGCTGATAGCCATCTGCGATTGGCACCTAACAGTCTAATGATCTACAGACTAAACTGATAAAATCATATATTTTAAGTTTGTTATATGGTATAAGTTAATTAATAACTTTAATTAATAACTTTAATTAAAAACTCCCGGTAAACACAGCAAGGAAATTGGGTGCCTAATATTAAATCGACAATTGCCGATATCAATCAGGTGACATTTTCTTATAACGGTCAGGTTGTTCTGGAAAATGTGGATTTGAAGGTATTTGAGGGGGATTTTGTGGCCATGATCGGCCCCAACGGCGGCGGTAAGACCACACTGCTGAAACTGATCCTGGGTCTTCTGACACCTTCGAAAGGGAAGATACATATATTTGATCGGCCACCACGAAAAGCATCTTATCTCATCGGTTATGTACCGCAGAATGTTCATATCAATCAGAATTTTCCTATAACGGCCATGGATGTGGTCTTGATGGGCAAGCTGGCGCCGGAGAAACGGTGGCAGCGAAATCCTTTAAAGGATCGAAAAGAGGCGATAGCAGCCCTGCAGCACATGGAAATGGAAGCCTTTGCAGATATGAAGATCGGTGAATTATCGAGCGGGCAACGCCAGCGGGTATTCATTGCACGGGCTCTTGTCACCAGGCCTCGGTTGTTGCTTCTGGATGAACCCACCGCCAGCATCGACTCTAAAGGACAAGTTGATTTTTTCAGGCTACTGCAGACACTTAACAAAGAAATGACAATTCTGATGGTCAGTCATGACCTGCTGGCAATTTCGAGACATGTCAAAAGTGTGGCGTGTGTCAACAGGCACTTGCACTATCACAATCATGCTGAAATTAACGGTGATATGCTGGAAATAATGTACCCGTGCACGGTGGAAGAAGTCTGTCCCGTGGAGTTGGTGGCGCATGGACTGCCGCATCGGGTATTGAAAGACCATAAAACAGATTAGGAAGATAGAGAGATAGACTGTAGGCTGTAGGAGTGGAACGGTTTTGATATGGAGACCTTTCTGGGCATGTCACTGTGGTCCATACGAAGCCCCCAATAGCCTGCAGCGCAAACCTGATATAGGGGTTGTCAGAAAATCGTTCCGATTGAGGACCGTTTTTCTGCTACAAACCCTTATGCCTCGATCCTATATTCGGAACATAATTATGACAAGCGGTATAAACCGGAAAAGAAAAAGATCTTTTATCACGAAATCACGAAAGGCCGAAACCACGAAAAAAACCATGAAAATTTTCGTGTTTTTCAGATTTCGTGTTTTCGTGATTGCTTTTATTTTTTTGCCACAAAAGACACAAATATTTCAGATAAGGGTTCACACAACCTGATTAGTGACTATTCCAAAAAATAGAAATTGGTTAAATCATGCTCGAAGCTCTGCAGTTTGAATTTATGCGTCATGCACTGATGGCCGGCCTGCTGGCCAGTATCATATGTGGTGTCATGGGCACGTTAGTTGTTGTCAACCGCATTTCCTTTTTGTCCGGTGGCATTGCTCATGCCGCATACGGCGGGATTGGACTGGCTCTATATATGGGATGGAACTTCCTGTTTTGTACCATTGGATTTTCACTGGGGGCCGGTTTGCTTATGGCTCTGGTCAGTATCAAGCTCAAGCATCGTTCAGATACCATTATCGGCGTTATCTGGGCGCTGGGCATGGCTTTTGGTATCATTTTGGTGGATCTTGCTCCGGGGTACAATGTCGATTTGATGAGTTATTTGTTTGGTAGCATCCTTTCGGTACCTGCCTTTGATTTGATAATCATGCTGGTGATCTGTCTGGTGACGATTGGTTTCGTGACATTCTTTTATCAGGGCCTGATTGCCTTTTCATACGATGAAGAATTTGCGCAGATCCGCGGGGTCCCGGTCAATGTGCTCTATTTTACTTTGATCGGCATACTGGCGGTTGCGATCGTCATGCTGATACAGGTCGTAGGACTTATCCTGGTTATTGCCCTTTTGACAATTCCGCCCCTTATCGTAGAGAAGTATACCTGTTCCCTGGTTCAGATGATGCTGGCATCTATCTTTCTGGGTGCGATATTTACAGTCAGCGGTCTTTGGCTGGCGTATTTTTTTAACCTGACGTCGGGCGCTTCCATCATCCTGGTTGCGGGTGGTGTTTTTTTTCTGGATATCTTGTTTGACCTTTTTAAGAAGCGGTTTCGACGGGTTGGCGTGATGAAGAATTAGCCTTTTGCATCGGAGCGACACAGTCGCGTTCTATAAAATCGTGCTAGGATTTTATAAAAAATAGGCACACAGTGAAATTCGAAATTTCCAACATGGAAAGAGACTCTATAAATCTTAATGACAGATATTTTTTCCGATGGCAGCACTTTTGTCGGATGTTGCGCACATGCCTGATTATGACCTGCATGCTATGTTTTGGGGCTTGCACGCATCATTCCGTAATACAACCGAATCCGTCCCCGTATGAAGATCTTCTCAATATTTATCGCAAACCCTTGAATCACCTGGCCTCTGTCAGACGTGGCGTCTGCCCCATGTATCCTTCATGTTCCGAATACAGCCGCCAGGTTGTCGAGAGGCATGGCTTTGTCGTAGGATGGGCCATGGCCATGGATCGGTTGTTGCGATGCGGCCGTGATGAATTGAGGCGTGCGCCCAGAACCCTTGTTCATGGTGAATGGAAGTTCTACGATCCACCATCGGCAAACGATAACTGGTGGTATTCCGCAGGTGAAGATATCAACTCAAATGAAGGGTTCGAGGTTCCGGGGCTTCAATTGGACGAGTGATATGTTTATGGGAGAGGAACATTCTCGTTAAGTTTCAAGAAACTGTCGGGCTAAATAGGTTGACAAATGTCCCTCTGTTTCATAGTATCAATGATTATCCTCTCGGTTAAAGCGTCAATGTAAGCACTCAGGAAGTCTTTACCTGCCCTATAAATATGACGCTCAGTCCACCATGAATTATAAATCGATGTAAAAACATCCAGCTATGTATACATCAAAGGAGTTATCACATGCGACATAAATTTCTAATTAAGAGAAATGAGAGTAAAAACGAACTCCGTATCAGGGAGTACGCCAACTTGGAGAGAGAGCCTAAAAACGAATGGCAACGATCCGATGCGACGGCTTTTTCACTTATAGGTGAGGAAACCTATGGTAAAGGAGCCGTTACGGTGGCTATTGAAAAGGGCAAACGGCATTTAATTTCGGTGCTTCGTACCCACAACATGTATCCTATCGGTATTTATGCTGAAGAAATAGCCGTGTCTGTTATCGGGTTGTACGCTTCGGAGGACAAGCGCTCGGTGGAATTGTCCTTTGATGACAAAGCGTATTTTGAAGTTGAGGAAAGCCTGCCGAAACCATCAAAAGTTGCTTGAACGAACTGTTGACACAAGGACTTGATCCCTTCCAATTAACTTTCAGATATTGCGGCAACGATGCTCTTGCTATTAATCCGGCATGACCTGGTTTTTTTAGCAAGGGTGTTGGCCCGTCATCGCCCACCAGCTTTCTGATTTCTATCAATTGCTCAATGATATTGAATAGGTTGTGCTTGACTATGCTTTAGATGCTTAATAGGTTGCAGGCTGCATTAATAAAATCGTAGCACGATTTTACAGAACGCGACGGTGTCGCTCCGATGCGAAAGGCTAAAATTCCTATCCCTGCAGCATGCGAAGCACTGCCGAACGGCAGAACCTACAGGGTATAACGGAATTTATCCTAAAATCTTTCAGATTTCAGCACCACACTTTCGCAATAATATGGATCTTAATCTATAATTTGAATTCCACGCTGCAAACAGCGGGGAATTCAAATTTAAATGATTAAAATTAATTAAAGCAGGTTATCTAGGGAGATAATATATGGGTTGGCTTGGTAAGATGGTGGGGGGTACCATCGGATTTGCACTGGGAGGACCGCTGGGTGGTATTGCGGGTGCTGTTTTCGGGCATGCCTTTGATCGAAGTGAGGAAAGAACCTTTTCGGCGGAGGGGCGGCAGCGCTTGTCACCTGGAGAGGAATCCCAGTTCGCCTTTTTTATCGGTGCTTTTTCCATGCTCGCCAAATTGTCACAAGTTGACGGGCGCGTTTCCCAGGAAGAGGTCACATCCATCGAAAAATTCATGGTGTTTGACCTGAATTTGAGCCGGGAAAGTCAAGCCGTGGCCATGAATATTTTCCAGGCTGCCATGGCATCTCCCGGAACTTTTCAGGATTTTGCCGCCCAGTTTTACGAACGCTTCAGGATTCAGCCCCAGCTTCTTGATGTCATGATGGATATCATGTTGCGTGTGTCCATTGCCGACGGGGCTCTAAGTCAAAGTGAAGAGCGCTTGATCCTTGCGGCCAAATCCATTTTCAACATCAGTGATTCTCAATATACCGCTATCAAGTCCAGGTATATCAAGGATGACGACAGGTATTATGCCATTCTGGGTCTTACCCGGAACGATACGGGCGAGACCATCAAAAAAACCTACCGCAGGCTGGTTAAAGAGTATCATCCAGACATGATCGCTTCCAAAGGGCTTCCCGAGGAATTTACGAAACTGGCGGAAGACAAGTTTCGTGAAATTCAGGAAGCATATGAGGTGGTCAGCAAGGAGCGCAACATCAAATAAAAGTCATCTAAAAATTGTCTTTTGGCCCAATATCCATGTTTGGTTCTCAGTTCAACGCCTCGAAATACTACAGTATGGTATCACAACTGTTCAGAAGCGCTCTACACCGTTGATGTGTTGGAGAGTTGCGGAGGCTCCGCGAGCTACACCCTTCGGGCTCGCTCACCTCCCCAACATCTATCTACAGGAACGGTACCAGGCATCACAGGTTATGCGACTTTTTGAAACGATGTAATTTCTTCTTGTGGATTAAACTGAAGCGCATCAACAATGTAGCTAATATTATCCCTAATAACTTTTTCCCGAAAATATCCCATGGGGTTTCCAAGCACTACAGATTTAGCCATCGTTGATAGTAGGCTGATTCGTTGATATAAAATATGATCTAACTCAAACCCCTCATTTGATCTTGAAATAGATATCACCCGACTGGAATATTGATTCCAATCCTCACAAATTTTAGCTACTTCGACGGCATTTTTTGCAATTGCATTTAGACTAATCCCTTGTCGCGGGTAATCACCTAAGAATGCCTTAAGCATAATGACAAGGAGCTTAACTCTACCGCGGAAAGTATCATAATGATTAAATTCCCGCATGTCTTTTGCATTGGGACCATATCTTTCCATTGCATACTCCTTTCTTTAAAGGATTATCGATGACTGTAAATGGCTACAATGTGGTATATTACATACTATATGGAATGATTATGATTTGTCAAGAAAGTGAGAGAATTAACATGCCGGAATATGAATTTATACCGCTTGTCATAATAATGTTCCGAAAATAAGATCGCGGCATAAGGGTTTGTAACAGAAAAACGGTCCTCAATCGGAACGTTTTTCTGACAACCCCTATATAGGGAGGTTACCCGCATGCATGCAGCGCATCCTCGTTAGTCCACGCCTTATGCTTTGATGCCATCTGAGGTTTTTAGTCCGCATTATGGCAACACCTCATGCGTTCTATTCAGGTCAAGACGCGGCCGACAAGCGATTGTGCGTCGCGGATTCCTTCGATTCGAACTTTCTGAAATGTGTTTTTTATGTTTTCATGTTTATCCAGAAGGACTTTGATATAGTTGGATGTCACGCCTTTGAGTCGACCTGTTTTCACATCAGGGGTGCTTTCAACCAATACTTCTACCTCTTTTTGAATATGTCTTTCGAGAAAGGCCATCCTTTTTTGGTTTCCCAGGGCTCTTACTTCGCGGCATCTTTCCTTGGCGATGTCCGGCGGTACCCGGTCGGGAAATCCGTATGCAGGGGTGCCCTTTCTGGGCGAGAACGGGAAGACATGCAGGTAGGAAAGAGGGAGGCTCTTAATAAAGGAGAGGGTGTTCTTGTAGGCCTTGTCGGTTTCACCTGGAAATCCAATCATCACATCTGCGCCGATGGCAGCTTCCGGTAGGGCCTGGTGTATTGTTTCAATTCGTTCACGAAAATCTTTTTTCCGATAAGGCCGGTGCATCCGTTTTAATATGCTGTCATCCCCGTTCTGCATGGGTATGTGAAAGTGGCGGCAGAGGTGTCCCGGCCGTGTGGTCGACGTAGACACGAGGGAAATGAGTTCGTCAGTTATTTCAAGTGGTTCCATTGAGCTTAGACGGATCCGGTCAATGATTTTCTGCTTCCTCAGAACAGTCAATAGTTCGGTTAAATGTCTTGCCGGAGTAAGATCCGTACCATAACATCCAAGGTGGATGCCGGTCAGTACGATCTCGTGAAAACCTGCCACCTGGATCGATCGAACGGTTGTCAGCACATCCTCAAAGGGCATGCTGCGGTGACGACCCCTTGCATGGGGAACGATGCAATAGGTGCAGAAGGTGTCACAGCCGTCTTGAATTTTTAAGAAAGGACGGGTTCTGTTCCCGGGAGGAGAGAATGTTGATTTCACGGATGGAATGGGCTGGAAACATTTATCATCTGTGGGCGATGCCATGAACGGTGAGTCAATGGATTGAATTATTTCAGGAATACGGTGTTTTTCCGCGTGTCCCACGATTCGATGGACTCCCCTGATTTTTCGGATATCACCTGGATCTGTTTGTGCGAGACATCCTGTGACGATGATGGTGGCTTCCGGATTGGAGCGGATGGCTTGTCGGATGGCCTGTCGTGATTGCATGGAGGCCTTGTGAGTGACTGTGCACGTATTGATGACACAGGTGTCGGCCTTGTCATCACCAGGCCCCTTGTTTTTATCGATCCTCTGAAATCCCGATTGCGTCAGCTCCTGGGCGATGGTCTCTGATTCAAACTGGTTGACCTTGCAGCCAAGGGTGATGATGGAAAACGAGGGATTTTTACTTTCTTTGCCCATTGTCAATATTTATAAAGTTCGGATAGATTAAATTTATAGTTATAGATGAAGTATTGATTTATAATAGTATGAAATTAAAGGAATATATAATATTTTATAATCAGATGTTTTAAACCTAAAACTTAAAACAACCTTGTTCGGTTCTAATCCATCCACCTCCCAATACCGCATCTCCGTCGTAAAAAACAGCTGCCTGCCCCGGTGAAATGGCGGAGTGAGGCGCTTCAAATCGGATGCGAGCTG
>JASJGV010000088.1:0-12850 GCA_033791325.1 Desulfobacterales bacterium
GCCTTCCAGGCAGATTTGTGACTCAGCTTTCAAGTGGGGCCCTGACAATAAAAAATAAGCAAGGCTTCCTTATTCTCCGGCAGACTGCTCAGCATGCTTTCAAATTTGCTGTCCGGAATGCTGACGGCAGTCGGAATGTAACCCTTGTCATATTTTGGACGCTTGGGTCTTGAATCGATGATCATTGTGTCGGCAGGCACCGGCACCTTGGCATACTGCTGTACAAAAGCAACATCAACGATGTCGTGATACTTCCAGGAAGTATCTACCACGGTGCTTGCGGCTTCAGGCGCTTTGGGTGCAGAGGCACAACCAAAAGCCACCAGCAGCAGCGCTGCAAGGACAGACACCACCAACAATCTTTTTCTAACTGACATGTAGGACCTCCTTTATTTACATTTTGCAGGTGTGGGCGAGTCAGAACCATGTTCATAAAGATAGGTGAAAATATCCACCAGGTCTTTATCGCTGACATTGCCCCATTCTTCTTGACAACCAAATTCAGCAAACTCTTTATTATCGAAAAGCTGCTCCCACTCGGCCTGGGTGTGAGCATCGGGATTTATGGTCGGTTTGGGTGAATCGACCTCACCTCTTTCCATACAGGCCTTATAAAGCTTCCTGTAGGTGTATTTCCCTTTACGTTTATTGCCCATTTCCATAGCCAGACCCGTGCCCAAAAAGCACACAGACACAAGAATGGTCACCGCAATTGATACGATTTTCTTTTTCATGTGATTCTCTCCTGATGAATAAAATATAGCGTTATGATTTTGTTTGGCCACACGTTTTAATAGCAACCTGTATGCCAGTTGGACAAAAAAACAAAAATAATTATAACTCGATGTAATTAAAACATTATTTTATCTGTCAAAGACCTGTCGGCCCATAAAGCTTACAATTTGGTTAACATATGTTGCCGGTAACTGTTAACACTTGTGCCCCATAAACATATCGCACGACCCCTGGTTTGTTTGGATCAGCTCTTTTGGAGATAACCCAGATATTATACCGCTTGTCATTATAATGTTCCGAAAATGAGATGGCGGTATAAGGGGTTGTAGCAGAAAAACGGTCCCCCATCGGAACGTTTTTCTGACAATCCCTATATGACGGTTTAGAAAACAACATATCGGTAGCAATCCTGCAGGATCGCCGACAGCGCCTGGGGTGGAACAGCCATGACGTCGGGCTGATGATAATCGAAATGCTTTCCAGCACTCTGCTGTGCGGTGAATGCGCACAGGGTCATCCGGGTCAAACGGCTCAAACGCGCGCATGCGTCGGTCTTAATGAACGCACACCCCGCCCCCAACAGGTGGATCCTGACCTGTTTTTTCTGGTCCAATGCGGCATCAGCCATTTTTTCAACAAAGTCAAAATACCTGGTCGAGTTGACGATGATGCCCAGGGTGTTTTCTGCTCTCATCAGATTTACCACCAACAAATGACCCGGTCATAGGCGAAGATATCCTCCACCAGACGGGACCAGTTGACTGCTGTACCGGAAACTTCATCCTGATAAAGACTCACCACGGCAATTTCATCCTCGGCAGCCGAGGCTTCTATCAGCCGTGCAACACTTTCATCCGGTTTGCATTTTAAAATGTGTAATACCTTCACCATAACGACAACCCAGCACCGTATCAAATCATTTCTATGATTTTATCGGTCCTGCCCTTTTACATTGTGATCCATATTATTGCGAAAGTGCGGTGCTGAAATCTGAAAGATTTCAGGAAAAATTCCGTAATATCCTGTAGGTTCGGCAGTGCTTCGCATGCTACAGGGATAGGAATTTTAGCCTTTCGCATCGACGCGACCCCGTCGCGTTCTATAAAATCGTGCTACAATTTTATTAGCAATGTCTATACCAAGTATAAAAAACTTTATAATGCATTGATTTAATATAGATTACCCAACTTCTATCCTTTCTTGCTTTTTTTAAAAGCCTGCACTATATTTACATTTGTTAACCTTTTTTGGGGTGAATTAACATCGGGAGCGTCAATGGACATATCAAAATATTGGAAAACAATCGTCGACACTCTTCAGGATGGGGTCATGGTCGTGGACCCCGGTGGGAAGGTGTTGTCTGTCAATCCTGCTGCAGAGAAACTTACGGGTTACAAGGCTGAGGAACTGATCGGTAAATCCTGTCGTGTACTGGACTGTACCGGGTGTAAAATATTGGACGAAGGTAATGCTGAGAAATGGTGTGGCCTTTTCCAAAAAGGTAACGTCAGAGCCAAGAAGTGCTTGATTACCAACAAAGACAAACGGTCGGTAAACATCATTAAAAATGCAACCATCCTTTATGACCAGAATAAAAAAATCATTGGCGCTGTTGAGACACTGACCGACATGTCCTCCCTGGTATCACAGCAGTTCGAAATCTCACAATTGCGTAGAAGCCTGCACCTTGAAGAGGGTTTTCACGGTTTGATCGGAAAATCACCCGTCATGCAAAACCTTTTTGAACTCATTGAAAATGTTGCCCTGACGGAGGCACCCGTAATTATCAGTGGCCCGAGTGGTACCGGCAAAGAACTGGTCGCCCGGGCCATTCACGAGGCCAGTGATCGGAATGAAAAGCCCTTTGTCAAAGTGAATTGTTCGGCCTTGAACGAAAACCTGCTGGAGAGTGAATTGTTCGGACATGTCAGGGGCGCCTACTCTGGAGCGGAAAAAACCAGAATAGGGCGTTTCGAAGCAGCGCACGGGGGCACTATCTTTCTGGATGAAATCGGCGATATCAGTCCGACCACCCAGGTCAAGCTGTTACGAACGCTGGAAGAAAAGGAGATCGAGAGAGTCGGTGACAACCAGTCCATAAAGGTCGATGTAAGAATTCTCTCGGCAACAAACAAAAATCTGGAGTCATTAGTCAACCAGAACCGATTTCGGGATGACCTGTATTTCCGCATCAATGTGTTTCCCATCAACTGCCCGCCACTCAAGGAGCATGTAACGGATATTCCCATCCTTGTTCAGCATTTTATACGCCTCAACAATCACAAGAGCGGCAAGACAATTCTGGGCATGACACCGGAAGCCATCCAAAAAATTACCACTTACGAATGGCCTGGAAATGTTCGCGAACTGCGCAATACCATTGAATACGCTTTTGTTCTATGTTCCAGCGGCGGAATAGGCGTCAATCACCTGCCACCGAAAATCGCCGGAACCCCACTGGAGTGTGTTGAGTCAGGGACAAAGATTGATCACCCGAGAAAGGAAAAAGATTCAGTGAAAAAAGCGGCCTTGATCCGAGCGCTTCGCCAGGCTCGTGGTAATCGCTCCGAAACAGCCCGGATCCTGGGTGTGAGCCGGGTGACGGTCTGGAAACAGATCAAGAAGTTCAGGATCGATCTTTTCAAGGATCTGGCAACCTAAAAGGTAAGCGATTGACGTTATCTGTTTTTTTATCGTAATCGTGCTTGTTCCTTATTAGAATCGTAGCCCCTGCCAGAGAAAATATACACCCACCATCATCATCAACACGGCGCCGATCTGGTAAACCCTTTCCCGATGCCGCAGCCAACGCAGGTCCGTGAGTCTCGAAACCAGAAAAAGCGCCGGAATAGTGCCAAGACCGAAACAGATCATGAGACCTGATCCGGCTAGCATTCCGCCCAGGGTGGTGTCTGCCTCCATTCCGGAGCGTGCCGCCGCAAGCAGGGCGGTATAAACCGGTCCGCAGGGCAGCAGCCCGAGAAGTAGTCCGAGGGGCAGATACATCAGGGATCGCTTCTTTTTCTGCAACAGCCGTTTAAAAAACCTGGTGATGAAGTTGCCGATCGGGGGAGCCGCCCGGAAGATAATACTGGTACGTACCCAGCCGGTCATGGCGAGACCCATCAGGAGGATGATGACGCCCGCAGCCACCATGACCCCTTTTTGTAAACCCTCGATACTTTCTGCAAAGCGGGTAAAAGAGGCCATGCCGCCCACGATTGCACCCAGGAGACCATAGGTCAGGGTTCGGCCGATATTGTAAAACAGATGGGGCCAGACCGATGGGCCACCCTTTAAATTCAGTGAAAGCGAGATAACGACAGGCCCGCACATACCGATACAGTGCCCGAAACCAATGGTCACACCGGTTGTAAAGAAGAGAATATATATGGAACTAGTAGATAACATCGAAAGTGAACACGACACTGCCCACATCCGGCAGGGTGACCGTGGCCTGCCAGATGGTCTTGCCGCTTTTGCAGCGGACAATTACACCCTGCCCCCCATACGTGGCGGCACCGTTTTTTTTGAGTGTTACCCGATTCGGTCCCATTTTCATGGCGGGCATACCCAAATCGATGAAGGGCGCTTTGGAGAGCGGATTACCGCTTATCTCTACCTGGAACGTTAAATCCTGCATGGCTTTCACGGGTTTGGGAAAAATATTCAGATCGATGGTTCTGCCGTTGATCTGCTTGCGGCAACCGCCTGACTGAATATCGCAATCCACCTTGTCTTCCGTTGCCAAGCAAACACCGGTAAAACAAACTGAAAAAATCAGCAGACTGAAAAACAGGATACCGATACCAGCCAGAGAAACGTTAAACCTGCATGCTTTCATGAAAAACCCCTTAATTGCGCTACGCGCTTCATTTCGCCTTCGGCGGTCATTGACGGTCATTAACCCTGCGGGCGTACTTAGCGCTGCGCGCGTAATTTATTGTTGCTTATAGCTGATAGCTTTGTGCCACCTAAAACTTAAAACCTAAAACAATTTTAAAGCATCCCTATCATCAGTAATGTTAAACATAATAACGTGAGCGGAAAATAGCTTGCCCGGTTAAAAAGTGCCATGGCCTGCTCCCTATCCCGGGTCAGAAGAAGCTTTACAACCGGAATCAGAAGCAGATAGATGCCGGCACTGAAGACTGAAAGGGAAGCGGTCCATTTCCACGCCGGGAAGTTCAGCATAAAGAGAAACGAAATCAAAAGAACCGAAATAGTCAGGGCCGACAGCGCCAGAAGAGCCGCCTTTTCCTCACCCAGTTGCACCGGTATGGTTTTCGCTTTGAATTGACGATCCAGTTCGATATCGGACCAGTCAGCCGGAATGTTCTGCCCACCGATTTCCCAGAAAAAAAGACCCGAAAACAGGAGACCCGTAAATAACAGGGAGGGCTGGGGATCAACGGCAAATAGCGCAGCCACAGGTCCTGAGTTCTTGACAAACCCGGTCACCACGGACCGCCAGGGACTTACGTGCCATAAAAGACAATAGAGGGTTTCCAGGGCGGCCCCAAATAAAAAAATGACCACACACATGGGGTTTAAAAGATAGGCACCGACCAGAGCAACCAGGGACCAGCCCAACGCCCACAATATACCCTGCCGGTAGGTCAGGAGCCCCTGCGCCATGGGATGCCTTACCATCAGAGAATCGAGATAGTTTTCAGCAGTTAGAACGCTTTCACCACCTTTTGCCTTATCGGTTCGAAAATCGATGATATCGTTCAGTGCATACACGGCTGTATAGCCTGCAAACGCTGTCAGCAGACCGATCACCACCACATGGATGCGGGGAAAGCCTCCGAGATAGAGTAACACGGCAAATGCCGGTGTTGCCATGTCCAGCAGACCATGAGGGGTGCGCGAAAGAGCGAGAAAGCGCTTGAGCTGTTCCAGCCAGTCTGACAATTTAGATGTTGCTCTTTCATTCATAGGCATGGATTTTATCTTTACCCTAAATTGAGCGTTTCAAATCATATCTACCTTAGTTTTGACTATAGAGCAAGTCTTTGTGGGATGTGAGCGTAAAGCGATAAGCTGTAAGCCGCTTAGGGCTTTTTGCCTATCGCTTATCGCTTTATGCTCATAGTTTTCCTTTGACACAAATAGGTTATTAGGCCATATTAGATGCTGTAAAAAAATATTTTTCAATCCAAATCCTGCCTTGGGCACTCGTTTCAAGCCCTCAAAATACTACAGTATTCTTGAGGGTTGAACCGCAACAGGCAGATAACTACACCCCTATACCAAGGAGGTCATCGTGAAAAACGGTACTTGCCCCAAATGTGGATCCGAATCAATCTACTGTGGTGATAAGATCCCCTTAAAAAATGGTCCTTTCGGAAGCAATTCCATTCCGGTCAGCATTCTTTCCATGGCCGCTATGGACAACTACGTTTGTACCGACTGTGGTTATATTGAAAGCTATATTGCTGAAAAGGACAAGCTCAAAGAGATCGTTGAGAGCTGGCGGAGTTTACGGACAACTGAAACGAACGATGAGACAGGTAGCGAATAAGAACAGGAGCTGAGTGTGATACATGGTTTTAGGTTCAGGTTTTAAGTGTTAAGTTCAGCTGTCAGCTATTAGCAACAATCAATTACGCGCGTAGCGCAAATTACACACGAAGTGCAAATAACGCGCAGCAAATGACTATATCAGTGAAAAGATATTAAAGGTATCAGAGCAACAACAAATCAATATAGATCAACATTCAATAAATGGATAACAGGCCGATCATATGAAGTTTGTCGATAGAATGCGCCGCATGCGCGGCATGCGAAGGCTGGGACATATCTCTCGTATCATGGTGAAACATGGGCTCGGTGATTTCATGGACCGGTTGTTCAGACAGGGATCGAATGGCATAACAAGCCCTGACAACACCAAGTACCCTCTAAAATCGGGATTTCCGTCTCCCGTCAGAATCCGGAGGGTACTCGAAGAACTGGGTCCCAGTTTCATCAAGCTGGGGCAGTTGATGAGCACCCGGGCAGATATTTTCCCACCCGAATACATACAGGAACTCATCAAACTCCAGGACAGTGTGCCACCGGTGGCTTTCGAAGAAATTCGAGAAGTGATAGAACGCGAATTCGAAGAGAGTGTGGATGACATTTTTAAATCTTTCAACCCCGAATCCATGGCAGCAGCTTCTGTGGCACAAGTCCATATGGCAGAGTTACATACGGGTGAAAAGGTAGCCGTAAAAATCATCCGGCCCGGAATCGAAAAAAAAATCAGGCAAGACATCGGACTCATGCTCACACTGGCTGAAAAGCTGGAGCGCAGACTCGACATTGGACAAAAAATCGGTTTTATCAATCTGGCCCACGAGTTTGAACGAACCATTTTCAAGGAACTCGACATGCTGACCGAGGCGGGCCATATGGAACGCTTCTCCGGCTTTTTCAAGGAGAGCCATGAGCTGGTCATCCCCAAGGTTCATTGGGCCTATACATCCAAGTCGGTCCTGGTCATGGAACATATCGACGGAATCAAAATGGATCAAGTCGAAACCATTCGGAAGCATGGTATCGATCCCGGAGAAATTGCCATGATCGGACTGCGAAGCTTCTCCCGGCAACTGATGGAATTTGGGCTTTTCCATGCAGACCCCCACCCGGGGAATACCATTGTGATGTATGACGGTCGTGTGGGCCTGGTGGATTTCGGGATCACGGGGTATCTGGACGAAGAGTCCATGATGCAGATTGCCAATATCTTCCTCGGATATGCCGAACACGATTACGTCATGATCGTTGACGCTTTTGCTGGTGCCGGACTCATCGATCCGGAACACATCGACATGGATGCATTTCGTATTGACCTCAAAGATATCAGCGAACCCTTTTATGGAAGGTCATTGAAGACCATCTCCGCGAAAGATGTGTACGATCAGTTAATGCGGGTAGTGTTGAAACACCAGATCCGCCTGCCGAGAAACTATTTATTGCTGCTGAAAACCTTCATCCAGACCGAAGCCCTCGGAAAAATCCTCGACAGTGATGCCAACCTGCTGGAGGTAACCAGACCCTATGCCAGAGCACTTCTGGAACGTGGGTACGATGCACAGAAAATACTCAACAGTATGGAACGGGATGCGCGATATTTCAGCGGCTACATGCGTCTGGTGCCTAAGTTTCTGCATGACATTCTGAAAACGACGGCCCTGGGCAAGAACCGGATTGAGCTACAGCATACCGGTATACAGGGCATGGATGACAAATTTGAAAAAGGCCTCAACCGGCTTGTCCTGGGTATGGTGATATCCGCTTCTTTGATTGCCGCTGCACTGGTGCTCAACGCAGCCCAGGGTCTGATGGAATTCAATGTCACCCTGTTTAGCCATACCGTCTCCATGACAACCCTGCTCGGTCTCATGGGCTACTGCCTGGCCACATTTCTCGGCCTGTTGCTGGTGATATCGATATTCCGCTCGGGAAAACTTTAAATTTCAGGATATTAGGCTGTAGACTATTAGACTGTTAGCTGTAAGACGCCTTCAGCCCAATTGCCTAACAGCCTACAGCCTGGTTGCTCAATATTTACAAACCGGTATTCTGCCATATGTTAAGAGTATCGCATTGGAAAATTACCGGTAAATACACGGGAACGACTCTCATGATAAAATATTATACTATCTGGATAGCCATCCTCATCCTGGCAATTTCCGGAACAAGCTTTGCGGGAACACCTCACCAGTTGGGACCATTTATCCTGGGCCATGATATCGCAGAATTTATCGATTTTGTCCAAATGGATACATCTCTTCCTATTCGGCACGAGGAGAATATCCGGGAAGTTGAAATAAGGCCCATAAAAGGGTTTAAAAGCGGCCTCATCGCATACGGAACGTGTATCACTCCAAACCGTGTTGTTCGTATAAAACTCAAATACAGGGACGACAGCAAGTCATTTCATGAAAAGCTGAAAAAGAAAATCGATTCCCGTTTCGGCAAAAGTTATGAATACAGGGGAGACCCCTTTCACATCGTCATCGCGTGGAAGTGGTCATTCATGGATAAAGACAACAATAAAATCAGCCTGATCCTGCAGTACAACGCCAGGGATGAAGACGAAAAAATGGGTAACGCTATCAAGCTCACCATGACCAATCTGCTTGAGTCGGACCATGAATGTCACAGAAAAAAAGAGTCCTTGGAGCAAGCCGGCGATAGCGCCTCCGAATCACGGGAGCTTGTCCTCAAGCAGACCGGGTGGGATCTCTTTGTGCCCAGGTAGCCCGAACATTTCATGATACGAGAATGAATGACCGGAATGCTGAAAAAAATTGCCTGGAATGGTATTCACTTATCGGTCCCATCCACATGGGAACTCGCACAGATTGACACCCAGCATCTATTTTTCGACAATCATGCCAGTCCCGCCATGGAAATCAAGTGGGGGCCAGTGAAAGGTCATTTCTCCCACCGTTCACACCTGAAAAAGCTCATCACCCGACAAAAGCATCACTCCGATAAGACCCTTGAAGAATGGCATCTGCCCCCCAGCTGGAAAAATGCTCTTTCATCTTTTATCGCCAAGGGATTTTCGTGGCAGTCGGGGCTTGACAATGGACGGGGTGCCATTCTGTTCTGCCCTTCCTGTAAGACCGCCATCATGTTCCAAATTTTCAATATAGACAGCCACATAAGCGATGAGGCAATTCTCGGCATGTTGAAAAGTCTGCAGGATCATCGAAGTGATGACCAAACAGCATGGGCTGTGTTTGACATACACGCCCTGTTGCCCAAGGTCTTTCAGCTGAACCATTACCAATTTAAACCCGGCAACTACACGCTCGCATTTTCTAGCAGATTTCAAACGGTCAAGCTGTTTCGCTGGGCGCCGGCGTCTGCATTTCTGTCGCAAAGCGGTCTGTCACAATTTGCGGCAAACGCGCTGGGATGCAGCCTGGAAAACATAGCCACCACATCCTTCCTTGAACACCCTGCTGTAGAATGGCTATCAAACACAATTGCCGTGGAGCACCATTGGCTAGACCGGTTCAGGCAAAAACCGACATTCCATTGGGGGCGTGTTTGGCATGTGATGGAAGAAAATCGGATCCTGGGAATCCGCCTGGACAGCAAAAAGCCCATTGACGCGAATATGATGACAGATATCTGTACGAATTATTTCGTCGGGTCGTCGTGAACATGTTGTATTTTAGCCAAAAATTTAACAGCTTAAAGCTATTGTGGTTACGATATAAATCCCACTCGGCTTTCGACCAACGGCTTGTGGTCACGAAAGCCTTAAAAAAAAACATCACCCAACATGAAGCTTCTGAAAAATCATCCAATAGATACACAATTGACAAAAAGACTGTTGGACTATGGATTTATAGGTTAGAAAGTCAATAGCTTAGGGTAGACGCAAGGTCACGGGGTAACGACCGGGGCAACACGGAATTAGGGGTAAAAGTTAGAGATAGAGGTTCACGATCCAATAGCTGGCGGTGGTTTTATCTTAATGGTCTCACAAGTTTTCAAAGGTCACTTTTACCTGTGATAAGTTGGAGATGAACCAGATTTCTGTCCTAATAAACTTCAAGTTAAACCATTTAGAAATACGGCGTCTTCTATATTATGTGCTTACTTTGAGGCGATTTGCCAGTACCACTAACTAATTATTTCCTATACTGACTATCGAAGGTTATTTTCAATTATCCACAGATTTAGCAGCGGTAACCATGTTGGTCAACTTGGCTAACGCTAATTCTCTGTTGAGAAAACCCAAACCACAATCAGGGGCGGCTATTAGTCGGTCAGCATCAATGTGTTCAAGGGCTGTCTGTAGGCGATCGGTGATCTCTTCAACTGTCTCTAAGCGGGAACTGGCGATGGCGATGACGCCCAGCATCACCCTTGTGGTCTTAAAATTTTCCAGTAACGACAAATCATTGTGCCGGTGTGCATCTTCAAGCGAAATGACCTGGATGCACGATGCTTCGATTGCAGCGGAGAGTTGGGAATAGGCCATAAGGTCAGCCTTTTGAAAATTTACCTGATCCAGATAATCGGGATAGCCGCAGCAGATATGGACAGCACGGTTCACATTGTCCGGCAACCCATGAAAGCAGCGTTCTAAATTTTCAAACCCGTATTCAAGAGCCTTGTCTGGTTTTCGTGCAAAAAGAGGTTCATCAACCTGAATCCAGACACAGCCAGCTTCAGCCAGCTTGCCTATTTCCGCATTGAGCACTCGGGCCAGTTCCATACCCAGACGCTTATCATCGTTGTAATAGTTGTCGGCAATGGAGTCGGTGATGGTCATCGGGCCTGGCACAGTGATTTTGATCGGTCTGTCTGTTGAATCCTGTGCTGTACGGTAGTCCTTGAGCAAGAAATGGTCACGTACTTCGAGTGGGCTGGTAACGGTAGGCAGAAGGGCCTTCCAGGCACCCTGCCGGGAGACTTTTTCGGTCAGGTGAGAAAAGTCGATACCCTCGATACGACGACAGTGGTAATGGATGTAGTTTTCTCGTCGTATCTCCCCATCCGTAGGGATGTCGATGCCTGCCTCGACCTGATTAAGAACGGCCTCGCGGGTACCCCGATCAAGTATTTCTTCGATGTTGTCCGGCAGGTTAGCCAAGTATTTCTGGTAGGCTTCAGTTGGATTTGAAATTCCGGCCCCGCCATCTCTGAACCAGTCCGGTGTGGGTACGTAATCTGGTTTTGGAAAGGCGCCAATTGTTGTAGTAATTATTGCCATAATGCATTCCTATCTAAAATATATGCTAGTTCATCCACATCTTGGTACTTAATCAAACATCAGCCAGATAACGATAGATTGAGATTATGGCACGAAAACGGGGCGTTGTAAAACGTGTGATAACTTGACAGTATCTCACTTTTCGGCAAACCGTTGATATATCAGTTTGTTAATCAGGCCCGCCCCGGTCTTTTAGAACGTTCTATAAACTCTTCACCATTACTTCCGGGAAGCATTTTACGCCAAACTGGTCACAATTGTTGCACCCGAAGTAAGGTGCATCTGCTCTGTCGATTGTTAAAAACCCTTGGGTTTTGAAAAAACCGGGAGCCCTTGCACACAAGTATAATTTCCTGGCGTCCGATGTCTTTAGATGGGTCAGTGCCTTACCAAGAAGGTGTTCACCTATGCGCTTTTTCCTGTAGTCTGCATCTATTGCGATACCCTCAAGAACGTATGCGCCTTCCCGCATGCGCAGAACGCATGCACCAACGAGTTTCTCACCATCAAGCGCCTCCCAGTATTTGATCACCGTGTCTGAAATTTGTTTTTGGTCCTCAGTAAACTCTAATTCGTTTTCAATGAGAAATTGGATGATTTCAGTGTATCGATTCGACTCTTGAATGGTTATCAATTATTCTCCTTCTAACGATATGATTTAAAAAATTGAATATTATATGATTGCGAGAATAATAATAAATTAAACTATATTAGCCGATCGATTAACCAACTCAACATTTTCCTGCACACCAGTTTCAAAAGACTTTCGTTGTACTTCGTTGCAATCCCTAAGGTAGCTATTGCAACATACCGATATATTGAGAATATTCCCACCTTAACACAATTGCAGATATCATCAATATTACAGCTTTTTCAATTGAGCAAATTATGCTGATGTGTTTGAGCTATACCTATAAAGGTAACCATAGTTTCATATTAGTTATAAAAGTGATTAAGGTTGTAGAACCTTCAGCTGTGCATAACCATACAAGTATACCACAATTCAACATAACCGTGACCCAGAAGATTAAACGGAAAGGCTGTTTTTTTGATTTATGTCGCAGCTTCTGTTGTGCAACAAGTGCCCCTGGCCAGCCTCCAGTTAATGAGAGTAAGTGTAATGTGCCTTCAGGGGTTCGCCATGCACCTTTTTTAGCAGCTGATTTATCCTTTGCGTACCATAGAAAAGTTATCAAACTGACTACAACATATAGACCAAGAATAAATATAGGTAGTGTACCTAAAATGACAGAAACTCCAACAATGATAAGAAAACAAGTTGCAATAGCGAAAGATGATATTCCTTGGCTATTTGGCGTGTATTGTGCGGCCCTATCACCAATGAAACCAACATTTATAGCACGTGGTCTTCCACGATCGTCA
>JASJGV010000089.1:0-4806 GCA_033791325.1 Desulfobacterales bacterium
CTGGTGGTTGGAGGCGGTCAAAGCGATAATGGAATGATCCCCATGGGTTCCCCAGCGGGCCTGGTAGACATCGCCCTGGCTGCCGTGAGTGGGAATCCCGGTGGATGGACCGCCGCGCATGACATTCACAATCACGCAGGGAATCTCCGCCATGATGGCGTACCCGAGCCCCTCTTGCATCAGCGAAAACCCGGGACCGCTGGTGGCGGTCATGACCTTTTTGCCTGTCAGGGATGCGCCGATGATTGCGCAGATGGATGAGATCTCATCTTCCATCTGGATAAACTTACCCTCTGCTTGCGGCAGGCGTGCGGCCAACAGCTCGGCAATTTCACTGGAGGGCGTGATGGGATAGCCTGCGAAAAAATTAAGCCCTGCATACAGGGCCGCTTCCATGCAGGCCTCATTTCCCTGGACAAATTTAATTTGCTTGCTCATGATGGCAACCTATTCCGTTTCGATTTCAATGGCCAGATCCGGACAGCGGATCTCACACAGTTTACAGGCAATGCAGTCTTCCGGTCTTGCCGCAAAGGCCTTGTCCTTATCGTCGAGTTCCAGAACCTTCTTGGGGCAGAGTTCCACGCAGATACCGCACCCCTTACACCAGTCCCGGTTAATATGGTGTTGTTTCAGTATCTGTTTCTCATGTTTTTGGTTTCCCATATCAATATCCTTTTTAATATCGAAGATAACCTTAAGACGCATGGCTCGCATCCGGGTATTTTCGTCAAGCACCCTCCCTTTTCAGTGCGGCCATAGCCACCGCCACACCCGAAAGGGCAAAGCAAGACCGACATCAGCTGGGTGTCACAAGGTTCGCCGACTCGGGTTGCCTGTTTCGCCTGCGCTGCAGCATGTAAATAACGATCATGATACAAACTCCCACAATCGAGGAGATATGTTCATGCACCAGCATGCAAAGGGCCGCGATGCCGGTCAATACGCGTTCCACAACCGTTGATTTGGCCTTGAAATAGCCGATGCTGGTCGACCCAAGAATGAGAGTGACTTCAGCGTCTTTTTCAAAAATAACTGAGCCTCATTATTTTTATATTGCAATATGCAGGCCATTCAGGGGCTAAAGCGCGGAATGCTATAACTCGTAAGGTTTTAAGAAAATATTGAAAAGATCCCATGCTGATTGAACGAAAAGACAGCTATAAAATCTGACGGGTTGTAAAATAGTTTTCCAATGATGGGGAAGAATTACTTCACTTGGCGGGCCCGAGCACGTATCTTACGATCTTCGATTTTTCCAATGCCACATAACCTGAATACAGCATCATCTATTGGGTACAGGAAATGTGTAATCCGAAAATATAATGTCGATCGAGAAGTATTAAATTATGATGATTCTGGGCAGGGAACAGATTTTCAATTGACAACTTGAGCTTTATAGAGAACCGTAAAACAAAATTAGTTGAAGATGAGACTTTAAGTTCTTCCGGGTCAGGGCGACAATCGTTTCTACTATGATCTAAAACGACTACAATTCTTTATTTGAGGCAAACTACTGGCAGGTTTCGGAAATTTGAGAAAACCAATTTGTAATTTCTATACATTGCCAACATGGCAGGAACAATTCCTGTCGACTAAATTTCTAACCTCTGGATAACAGAAAAAATTTAGAGCTGTTCAATGGCATGTTTTTGGGTCTTTACTTCTCTATATGTTTAGAATGTCTTTATAACAACTTAGTGTCCATCAAACAGAAAATAAAGTGTGTAAAATACATAGAGCAGATAGAACAGGGCCACAAGACCCTGGCTCGGCGCAGGCAAGCGCATGGGGCCGCACGGCGGCAGTCGCTGCCTCGGTTGCGGTTATGGAGCAGGCCGGGGGTGGAGACTGTATTGGCCCAAATTATAGGGCATCACTATTATTTTTCATGCAATTGTGGGCTTTTAATTCATACCGTAATGCATTCATTCTGAATGCGTGCTATCGAGCTCGCCTGAAATCTGCTAAGCGGACGTCTCTGGCGGTATAGGTATAATAAAGACTGGTTTTCTTGTTCGCCGTAAAACCCGTTTGGAAACACTGCCCAGAAATGTCTCGGAGATAAGGCCTTTTCCATGGTTACCCATGACGATGGCATCACAGTCAAACTCGTCTGCTTTTTTCAAGATAACCTCAGCAGGATATCCTGTGCATGTTTCAATGGTTTCTATTCGATCGATAGCATCGGGATCGTCATTCAGCTCTGTCTGGCAGAACTTCTGCAGGCTTTCCTTAATCTGATCATCTGAATGCTCTATATATTCGGTCATTAGTTTTCCCTGGAAATCCGCATCTAAATAAGCGGATAAAAGCGTTTGTCCGGTGGGTGACATTGCTTCAATAACATAGAGAATAATAATTTTAGCATCATGCTTGATTGCCGAATTTATAGCATAGCGGAACACATATTCCGAATTGGGTGATAGATCGGTTGTAAAAAGAATTCTTTTTATTGTTGGCATCATGGTATTAATTCAACCTTCTATTAATATAATCGATTCTTGTGCTTTCCCTTTCTGGATGAATATCCATCTGCATACCACCCGCCGCCTTTCAAGACAAACGAACAGGAGGACAGGATCTTTTTAGCTTTCTGATGGCATTTTGGGCACTGTATAGCAGAGGTGCCTGAAGGAACTATCTTCTCTATAATGTTGCCTTGGGGGCACTTAAATTCGTAAATCGGCATGTCTACTTTTCGCTGGTTTCAATTTTTCCGTATTTTCCAAACACGGAATTAGCCAGGCCCTTTCTTTTTTTCTATGGCAATACTTTTACGGTGCTTACCACAGAATGGCCGTGCTTACACAAAAGGCTTACCGAAATTTTTCTGAAAACGCCTTGAGCACAATCTCAGCCGCCCAATCCGGATCGCTGATATAATCGCAGTTGAGGATCAGGTCGAATTCATTGGGGGGCGCGTCCTTTTTTCCAAATGCTCTTTTGAAGAAGTCGCGCTGCTCGCTATCCGCTTGATCAAGATGCTTTTCAGCCGAAGCCTCTGTATCATTGAGGATATCCGCTACACGCTTTATCCGAAATTCTTTGGAACTTATGCAACGTATAGCCAGTACTCGATCTCGCGGTAAAATAAGGTGGGCTCCTCTGCCGACAAAAATCGTTGGTTCCGATCCCGCTAAAGCAAAGACGGCGCTGAGCAGTTTGCGCATATAATCACTTAAAATAAACGACTTTTCCCCAAAAAGTAATCTGGCGAATTCCCGCACCCTTCCAGGGTAACGTTCGTCAAAGATCCCTAAGGTTTTTTGGCTCATTTCTGAATCGGCGGTTATCTGCTCAATGATCAATCGGTCAGCCACACGATAGCCGATCTTTTCAGCCACCTTTTCAGCGACTTCAAGGACCCCAATACCGATTTTTCTTGAGAAACAGATTGTCGGCGCAATCTCTTCAGACTCAATTGTTTTGGCCTTATTTTCCATTTGCGTCTTTTCCCACTTCCGGAAATATAAGCCTGCTTGCTGTTCAACATTTGGACGCTTTTTTGCATAGATACCCGGGATATATTTCGACTTTCCTGTATCGATGGTCATAACACACCTCCTGTTATTTGTTTGCCCGTTCCAACAATTTTGTTACCATTTGAAAACATATGCGCTTGAGTCCTCAATTAGGTCGCGCGATCGCCTTATGATTCCCTGCAATGTTAGCCTCCGGCTACCGGATATTATCTTCAGCCATCCGGCGAAATAGTTCGTAGCGCTGTTTGTATTCCTTTTCCAGGCGGATTTTGAGTTTTTTCGACTCTTCGGGAAACGTTTTTTGCAAGACAGCGTAACGCGTCTCACCGGCCAGGAACGCCTGTAATCTTCCATCCGGATGACCGGAATCTAGAATAAAAGGGTTTTCACCTCTGGTTTTCAATTCTGGATTGAAGCGGTATAGAGGCCAGTAACCACATGCAACTGCATGTTTCTCTTCACGCTGACTTTTGCCCATCCCGGCCTTGATTCCATGATTGATGCAAGGGGCATAGGCAATAATCAGGGAAGGCCCATTGTAGCTTTCGGCTTCTACCAGAACCTTGAGCAACTGCTTCTTATCCGCGCCCATCGCTACACTGGCGACATAGACATAACCGTATGTCATGGCCAGGCGGCCCAGATCCTTTTTGGGCGTTTTTTTGCCGGAAGCGGTAAATTTTGCCACCGAGCCCGTGGGCGTGGCTTTGGAAGATTGGCCGCCGGTGTTGGAATAGACTTCCGTATCAAATACGAACACATTGATATCTTCATTTGCTGCCAGCACGTGGTCGATACCGCCATATGCGATATCATATGCGGCACCGTCTCCGGCAAAAACCCAGTAAGATCGCTTGTTGAAAAGATCCGATAACCCGGCAATTTCTCTTAAAAGGTCATTATCGAAATATTCCGGTAAGAGGGATTTCAGCCTATCTCCGTAACGGCGGGATAACTCGGGATCCTCCATTCCGGCAAGCCAGCCTTGCAGTACTTCTTTCATTGCCGGCGGAACTTTTTCCGCGAGTGCTCTGCGCATCAAATCCGCAAGCCTGCGACGCTGCTGTAATGTTCCCAGAAACATACCATAGGTGAATTCTGCCGGATCTTCGAACAGCGAATTCGCCCATGTGGGTCCGAAACCGTCTTTGTTTTTACAGTAGGGAATCGCGGGCGCGGAACCACCCCAAATAGAAGAACAGCCGGTCGCGTTTCCAATAACCATCCGCTCGCCGAAAAGCTGGGTAATCAATTTGGCATACGGTGTTTCACCGCAACCGGCGCAGGCACCCGAGAATTCAAACAGCGGCTTTTTGAACTG
>JASJGV010000090.1:0-4667 GCA_033791325.1 Desulfobacterales bacterium
CCAAGTGTTGGCTTTCCGATGACTTAATCAAGGTTTGGTCGTTTTATATAGTTCCATTTTTTTGAGGAGGATACTTTAATCTTGCCACAACCGATTGAAACGACCCCTACTCCTCCATCGCTTCTCTCATTACCGGAAGCATCACCATGGTTTCAAACACCATGGATACGGACTCCTCTTCACCTACTTCCAACAGGATATTGATGGCTTTGGGCGTCGCATAAGCGACATCCTTCGACTCGGAATCCCAGGTATCGTAGGCCGTACCCTCATTGTCGTAATAGGTAAATACCAGTGTTTTCAATTTTTCGCACAAAACCGGATCACCGGCCTGCTCTTCAGGCGGTGTATATGGGTACAAATGGTCCGCCCGTCTGAGTACATAGCCGTTCTCTTCATCTTCCGAAACATAGTAGACAATTTCCGCTATACTTTCATGAACGGATCCATCCAGGGGCACGTGAGATCGTGAGGTCATCCTGAGACGGGGAAAATCCGCACCTGACAGTTCCGACTGGTCTCCCACCACGCGGTATGGATCCGGGGACGAATCAAATTCAGGTTTGGTATACTCAGGTAACCGGGCAATGGTTATCCCGCTTAAATCTAGGGAAATGCGGTTCAGACAACTGCCGATCATACCGTATGTATCAAGACCTGCATCGATTCTGTCAGCACTGAAATAGACGGATCGAAAGGAAGCGAAAACAGTTGTGATGACGATGCTGAAGATCAAGATAGAAACCATAATCTCCAGCAGAGTAAATCCGGCCTTATGGCTATGTTTTAAAGGGAGCACGTGCAAATCAGTCTCTCAGAAACCGGTACCGTCTAAGGAAGTATACATGCTCATCGCCATTTATCGATACTCGAACATCGATTATTTTCAAATCTTCTGTTTCCAGTGACTCAGAAACCACCTCTTCAACAGAAACCGCCCATGCATAGCCTGGAAACCCTTCCGCAAAGTCCCCCGTGTTGTCTGCCAACTCCTCTCCCGGCATGGATGTCAGCTCGGCCATTTTCTTCTGAGCCAAAAACGGTGCCGTGGTATTAAAGGCCAATAGGTGGTTCATGGAAATAGTTTGTGTGTACAACCGGAATATGGCGATAAGAGCGAACGTGATAATCGACATGGCTACCAGAATTTCCAGGAGCGTAAACCCGGCTTGCCCCCGGTGGATGCTTCGCTGTTTACCCATTTTTTTTTCTTGATCCATCCGCATACAAGAGCCGGTTAATTTCACATGAATTGAAAATACGCAATACGTAAAATAGGAATTTTAACCTTTCGCAGCGACACCGTCGCGTTCTATAAAATCGTACTACGATTTTATTTTTCGTGTTTTCGTGATTGCTCCTATTCTTCCAGGCCGACATAACCCTCAATGATTTTCATGCGTGGCAAAAAAGGGGTAATATGGTACGACAACTCCCGATCGTCTTCATTCACCACATGGATCATGGCATTGTCTGAATATCCCTTGGCATAAAATTGAATTTGAACAACGCCATTCGTCATTTTTCTATTGCCGGCAAACTCTACATCGAGAACGCGGATACCGTCTGAAAGTGTCAAACCGCCTGTCTCTGATTTTTCAAGCTTTTCTTCTGCCATCGAAGCATGGCTTACCCAGATTTTCCCATCTTCCATGTCCACATTAAGCGCGTGATCCACCTGGTCCCGAATGGAGGCTTCTTTCAGATATCGAACACTGGTCAAAAGCCATCGTGACGTCTTTTTGGTCTGGTCGACAAAGATATCGTTCTTGATTCTGGGCAAGGTTACAAAAAATATAATGCTGATCAACGTAATAACCACCGTGAGCTCTATAAGCGTGAACCCCCTGTGGCATAAGGTGTCGATATCGTTTATAGCATTTTGATTTTTATCAATTTTATTTTTCAATCGTGGCACCACCGGCCCATGTGAACCAAAATAGCGAGCGCATTCCCCGTAGCTTGCTGCGAGGTTCTTCAAACCCAAGTGCGGACAGCAGAAAACGCTATTCAATTTCCCAGCTGTTGATATCCTTGTCCTTTCCTTCCCCCCCCGGAACGCCATCCGATCCATACGAAATAATATCGTATTCCCCGTTAACACCGGGACTCAGATAGACAAACTCATTGCCCCAGGGATCTTTAGGTAATTTGCTTTTTTCAATGTAACCGCCCTGGCGATAACTGTTCGACACATTTCCGGTGTCCGGGGCGGCTAAGAGGGCACTCAGCCCCTGCTCCGTGGTAGGATAAGCGCCATTGTCCAGTTTAAATAATCGAAGACTCGTTTCAAGGCTCTCGATGGTCAGTTTGGCCTTGAGCTGTTTGGCCTCTTCCGGTCGCCCCATAATCCTGGGCACGATCAGACCCGCCAGGATCCCTAGAATAACAATGACGACCATCAACTCGATCAGTGTAAAACCTATGTTATTATTAACAATATTCTTTCTTGTCAGGCACATGATTCCTCCTTGGTATTTCAAATGAGCACTATCCATGGATCCTGCAGTTCACATGATCAATTGATTCATTTCGAAAATAGGCAGACAGATGGACAAAACGACGAATCCGAGTACGACACCCATAACGAGAATCATCACTGGTTCCAGGAGTGAGGTCACACTCAAGACTCTTGATTCAACCTCGTTTTCATACATCGTCGCTATTTTCAACAGCAGGTTTTCCAGCTCCCCACTCTGCTCTCCCACCTGAATCATCTGTAAAGCCAACTGGGGAAAGGCCGCTGATGTTGCTAAAGATGTCCCAAGCCCCTGCCCCTTGCTGACCTCATCAGCGGCGTATTCAATGGCCGTGGCAATCTGTGTGTTACCGGCAATATTCCGAACGATTTCAAGAGAGGTCAACAGGGTAACACTATTTTCCAGAAGTGACCCCAAGGTCCTGGCAAAACGCGCCACCGCCAGTTTTTGAAATATCGGCCCAAAAAGAGGCAGCTTCAACTTCGCTTTGTCGACCATATGACGCCCGGTGGTTGTTTTTTTAAAGCTTCGGAAACCAAACCAGATAGCAATCAGAACCACGATCACCCCCCACCAGAAGTTTTTGAAAAAATCACTGATATCGATCAAAATAATAGTGGGTAGCGGCAGAATCTGTTCCATGTCTTCGAATATGGTGGTGATGTTCGGCACGATGAATGTAATGAGCAGAAAGAGCACCAGAATACCGACACACGCCATCAGGATGGGGTATGCCAGGGCGGATTGAATTCGCGTTTTGAGCGCTTGTTGTTTTTCAGTGATATCAGCCAATTGCTCCAAAACAATCTCAAGAGTACCAGAGGATTCCCCGGCCCGGACCATGTTTATGTACAGGGATGTAAACGCACTGGGATAATTGGATAGTGCGCTGGCAAAGCTGTTTCCTTCGACGATAGCGTCCTTGATCTGCGCCAGAATCGGTTTGAAAGCTTTTGACGCTGTCTGGGGAATCAGGGCATCAATGGCTGATACGAGAGGAAACCCGGCGCTGATCAATGTCGCGAGTTGACGGGTCATGGCAGCGATGTCAGTCTGCTTGACCCGATAAAAAACAGAGGCTACTGACGGGGTTTCTTTTTGCCTGGAAAGATCAGCCACCTCATTGATTGAAACGGGATATTTCTGCATCGCACGCAGTTTTTGGCGGGCCATTGGCGCACTTTCCGCATCGACAATCCCTGTGGTGCTCTTACCCTTTTCATCCAGTGCTGTATACTCATATACCGGCATTTCAATTCATCGCTTCATGAAAAATTCTTAGTTTGTGGTCACGCCATATGAGGATTCCAGGAAAACCGTTCTTCCTAATGGCACCTGTTTTCCTGCAAACCAGACAGCAGTAGACATTTCATAAATAAACGATTAAGTATAATCGATAGCATATTTATTGTAAATACCATTCCTCTAAATATTTTCCTTGCAATATAGTCCCGCAGTCATTAGTATTCGACAATAAAATTAAACGTGAACTGAGTGTTCTGGTTTAATAAAATTCACTTAAAAAGGTGATAAAAGATGGCCAAAGTTTTTCGGACCAGCAACCGTGAATCAAGCATTCTGTCTAAAATCGAATCATCCAAAGAACACGCTCGTCGAATGGCAATAAAAGGCATTGTTGACTGCATCGACCCATTGAGCAACGCGATTGCCACAAAGCTTGTTGAAACCAGCCTCGTTGAAACCACCAGTAAAAACTCACTGGAAGAACAGATCAACAATTGTCTCGACAAACTGCACCGCGCTGATGATTTCGACATCGACTATCAGGTGGCACCGCTGAGGGAGCTCATCCATCAGCCCCATGTCGTGAGCATTTATGTGACATCCTTTGTCATCGAAAAGGTGATCAACCACAAAGACACGGTCGACATATTCGGCTCCGACGAGGAAATCTACCTGTGCATCCATCAGCAGGTTAAAAAATATTTGCCCTGATCGGCCGCGATTTAACTCGGAAATTTTATGAACAGGTATAGCATCAAACGGTATTCAAATGATGCACGCCGTTTAGAGACCGAAGCGCTGACAGCCTTCAACGAGATACGAAAATAAAATCGTAGGACGATTTTATCGAACGCGACGTTGTCGCTCCAGAACCTTTTACATGAATGCTTATCCCTGCTGTGACCTGCGGGAAATTCATATTTAAAGCTTCAAATTCGGCTT
>JASJGV010000091.1:0-3257 GCA_033791325.1 Desulfobacterales bacterium
CCTACTCATCAACGGTGTAAAGGGCATCTGAAAAGTAGTGATAACATGCCATCAACCGGAAATTTAATGCAATCCGCGGAAATATTACGGAAACAAGGGTTTCCCATCACGTTTCATGACATGTCCGGGCTAAGGATGGGGCTCAGGAGATCTGTCGGGCATATTCGCTTGCCCAATGATCCACCTGGTCGATAAAGCCTTGAAGCAGGTCGGAGATAAATTTTTCTTTGTGATAAACTAGGTAAAACTTTCTACTGATTGACAGGTCCGGCACGGGGATTGCCGTTAATCTTCCGCTTTGAATTTCTTCTTCGGCGACTTTCCGGCTGATGAGAGCGATACCCAGACCACTTTCAACAGCCCGTTTTATGGCCCGGTTGCTGGAGAGCTCCAGGGATGAGGTAACCGCTATATTATTTTTATCCATAAACTCGTGGAGTATTTGGTGCGGTGCCGATTTTTTTTCATGAACGATCATGGGATAACTTTCCAGATCTTTAGGCTTGTTGTGTTTGATCCGGCAAACGGGATGATTCGGCGGCAAAATGAAAACAAGCTGATCTTCAAGTATCGCATGGGTGTGTATTTTTTCATGCTCAATGGGATACGAGATAAAGCCGATATCGCAGACCAGGTCGGCAATATTTTTTACCACATGTTCGTTTGGCAGGATATTTACCGATATGTTTATCAATGGATGGGCCTTGCTGAAAGGATTCATAATGGAAGGCAGGTAGTATGCGCCAAAGCTTTCGCTGGCCTGAATGCGAATACGCCCCTTTTTACGCTGCTTTAATTCACGGATATTTTCTTCGGCATGTTTTTCCAGTTCGAATATTTTTTCGGCAATTTTGAAAAGGACCTCACCCGCATTGGTTAAAACCATTTTTTTGCCGAAACGATCCATGAGACGGATGTCATAATGCTCCTGCATCCGTTGAATGCCCTTGGTAACGGCAGGCTGGGTAATAAAGAGGTCGTCAGCAGCCCGGCTCAGGTTTCCTCGTTTCGCAGCCATATAAAAAATTTTAAGTTGATTTAAATTCATGATATCAATCCGATTTTAATTAAGTCGTATCCTCTTTGTGTTGGGAAGCCCAGCGAAATATCATCTCCATCAGTATCTGAACAGAGCCGGAAAGAAATTTGTCTTTGTGAGATATCATGTAAAATTTCCGAATAATGGGTTTATCCGTCAACGGAAGAGCAACCAATTGATGATTTTTTATCTCCTCATGCACTGCATGTTTTGATATCAGGGCGATCCCAGTTCCACCCTCAACAGCTCTTTTGATGGCCTCATTGTTGGAAAGTGTAATCGGCATTGAAAAAGCAATATTATATTTCTCTTTCAATTTGTGAATGAACTCCTGGAATACGGAACCTTCTTCGTGCATGATCACTACCTGTCCCTCCAGGTCGTGGGGAGCAACAGCATCTTTGTTGACAAATGGATGCCCGGGGGGCACGATTATGACCGGCTGGTCTTCCAGTATTTCCTGTACGACCAATTTCTTATTGTTTATAGGAACTGATATACAGCCAAAATCATTTCGAAAATTGAGGGTTTCATCTATTACCTGTTTGTTGGGAACGATGTCCACGGTAACCTTTACATGGGGGCAGGTCTTGTTGAAGCGACTGATGATGACCGGCAGATAGTAGGCCCCGAAACTTTCACTGGTATGCAGGCACACCCGGTTCATTTCTTTCTGCTGATGCTTCAACAGGCACTCTTCCGCCATCTTTTCCATTTCAAATATTTTTTCAGCAATTTGATACACAGCCTCACCGGCGGCGGTCAAAACAGGCTCTTTTCCCATGCGTTGGATCAGGTTGACTTCATAGTGTTCCTGAATACGCTGTATCCCTTTTGTAACGGCCGGTTGGGTAATGTTGAGTTCCTGGGCAGCCGAACTCAGGCTCTTTCTTTTTACAGCCAGATAAAACAATTTGAGCTGATTGAGGTTCATGGGAAATAACCTGTGGTTATATAGAAATAAAATTAGTCGATTGACCTTAGCAATTGTATAGTCTTAAATGCATTCTATGTACAGATAATATTATAAAAACTCACGAGTGAAAAGAAGTGTCGTATCAGCGCTCAATGCTTAAAAATAATAAAAGTGAATTGCTTGGTAAAATCATAACCTAAGAGGTGACAGCATGGCAATCAGAGGATTACAGCCCGGGTTTGAAGGGATGGCCGGTATCGGTTTGAAAATGTTTTCAAACGATGAGTTGGAAAAAATCCACTTGGCAACCCTGGATGTGCTCTGGAATGTGGGTGTTAAGGTCGAAAGCCAGGAAGCCATTCAAATTTTTGATGGCGGTGGCTGTACCATTAATAGCAACTCGGGTATTGTCAGAATTCCAGCCCACCGGGTTGAAGATTCCATCCGGCTGTGCCCGCCGACCTTCAGGGCCTGTGGTAGAGATGCTTCCAAAGACTTTATCTGTGAAAAAGATCGGGTGGGATTTGTCAATTTTGGGGAAGCCCCGCAAATGATCGATCCTGAAACGCGGGAATTGAGAAAATCGAATCGCAAAGATGTGGATGAGGCAACCAGGTTTCTGGATGCTTTGGACCAGATCGCTGTATTTGAGCGCCCTCTGACACCCAGTGACATGAATCAGAGTATCGGTTGTCTTTACAATATCAAATCATATTTCGAGAACTGCACCAAGCATGGATATATCGGAATCAACTCGGTTGAAAACCTGCAGACCTGTTATGAAATGGGGAAAGTCGTTGCCGGGGGGGCAGATAAATTTAGAGAAAGACCGAATTTTTCAACCACCTGTGATCCCATCAGTCCCCTGGTGCATGCCCAGGAAGCCTGCGATATTCTGATCGAGTCCTGCAGATTGGGAATCCCCCTGAAGGTCAATGCCATGGGGTTGGCCGGTGGCACGACCTGTATCAACCTGGCCGGCACCCTCATTACCCATAACGCTGAGATATTGAGCATGATGGTGCTGGGGCAACTGGTCCAAAAAGGCCACCCCATGGTGTATGGCACCTCAACAGGGATTATGGACATGAGAACAGCTCTGGCCAGTATCGGCTGTCCCGAGCTGGGGCTATTCAGCGCAGCCATCGCCAAGCTCGCCCAATTCTATTCAATGCCTACATGGGTAGCGGGTGGTTAGGTTGACAGCAAAGTGCCCGATGCTCAAGCAGCCCACGAATTTACCTTAACCGCCTTGTTACCAGCGTTGGCAGGTGCCAACATGATTTATGGCGTAGGGATGCT
>JASJGV010000092.1:0-13937 GCA_033791325.1 Desulfobacterales bacterium
CCTTTTTTTTTGTTTTTAGGCGTGTCATAAATATGGAAACCCCTTTGCGGAGGAGCCAAATAGCTGTTTGAAAAAAACGCTAAAAAGCATAGCGCTCTATGTGAGATCGGAGAGGATCCTCTTCTGTTGAAAATTTGATTAAAAAGCACATCAAATAAACGAATTTAAGTTATAGGAGACAGATTTAATGCAGATCAATCAATTACCTGACAAAGCAACCTTTTGCGAACTCGCAAAAAAATTCAACGTGGTACCGGTATGCGTGGAGATTCTGGCGGATACGGAAACACCTGTTTCTATTCTTGAAAAATTTTATGACACTCCCAAACCCGCTTTTCTGCTGGAAAGTGCTGCCGGAGGGGAGCGATGGGGTCGCTTCAGTTTTCTGGGTATATCGGCAAAATGCCACATCAGGGTATACGCCGAGACAGTGGAAATCCAGTCCGCAGACCAATCGGAAAGCATCCTCCACTATGGTGACCCGCTGAAGATTCTGAAAGATTTTATGGGTCGATTTTCACCGGCACATATTTCCGAGTTACCACGCTTCTGGGGCGGTATCGTGGGTTATCTGTCATACGAGATGGTCTCTTTTTTCGAGGCCATCCCCCATCACTACGAAGCAAAAAAACCCCTGGCTCATTTTGTGCTGCCGGATGAGTTGATCATTTTTGATAATATTCGCCACACACTATACTGTGTTGTGACGGGGTTTATTTCAGGCGGTGTGGCACCCGGGGATATCTATGAAAAAGCCCATGACCGCATCAGAGAGATTTTGCACATTATCGAGTCGCCGGCGCCAAGTACTGAAAAAAAGTTGCCGGCGCAGAAACCTGTTCTGCAGGTATCCCCCCAGGCATCACCATACCAGGAGATGGTCAGGCAAACCAAGGAGCACATATATCAAGGGGATATTATTCAGGCTGTCATTTCTCAACCATTTGTTTATGAATCGTCCCCCGACCCATGGCTTCTCTACAGGGCCCAGCGTTATATCAATCCTTCCCCGTATCTTTATTTTATGAAACTGGACGAGATTACCCTGGTGGGATCCTCGCCGGAAACCATGGTGCGTCTTGAAAATGGTATTGCCACACTGCGTCCCATTGCCGGTACCCGGCCAAGGGGTAAAACAGAAAAAGAAGACCGCACCCTGGCCGATGAATTGCTCAAAGACGAGAAAGAAAAAGCCGAGCACCTCATGTTGGTTGACCTGGGTAGAAATGACCTCGGGCGGGTTGCCGAAACAGGCAGCGTACAGGTAACGGATCTCATGATCATCGAACGCTATTCCCACGTTATGCACATGGTGTCCAATATTTGCTGCGACCTGAAAGATGATCTGAACGCATGGGATCTTCTGAAGGCCTCATTCCCGGCAGGAACCCTCACCGGCGCACCCAAGGTGCGTGCTATGGAACTGATTTCAAAGTTCGAATCCGAACCGAGGGGGCCTTATGGCGGTGCCATTGGATACATTTCATTCAGCGGTAACATGGATCTGGCCATAACGATTCGCACGGCCTGTATAGAAAAGGGACGTCTCACCGTCAGGGCCGGGGCTGGCATTGTCGCTGATTCTGACCCTGATAAGGAGTATGCCGAAACCGTTAACAAGGCCATGGCAATCCAAAAGGCATTGGAGTTGATTAAGGGATAGGGTTCAAGATTGCAGGGCCCAAGGGTTTGAGGGGGATACAAGGGTTGGAGGGTAGCCGATAGCTGTTAGCAGGGGGCACCTAACAGCCTACAGTCTAAACCGCTGAAAGGCTATGAGTAGATAGCAACCTCCCAGCCTCCAAGCATTATAGCATCCCAGCATGTATGGGTCCAAAGTTCTGTATGAAATGATAAAAATGGCAAAGTCTTAAAGATATAATATACTTATTTAAAGGAGAAGAATCATGATCATTATGATCGATAACTATGACTCATTTACCTATAACCTGGTCCAGTATATGGCGGAAATCGGTGCAGATGTCCGGGTGTTTCGTAATGACAAGATCACCGTGAATGCGCTGAAGGACTTGAACCCATCCGGTATCGTTATCTCACCGGGACCCGGGAGGCCTGAAAATGCAGGTATCTCCATGGACACCATTCAGGCTTTCAGCGGGAAAATTCCCTTGTTGGGTGTCTGCCTCGGGCATCAGGCCATTGCCATGGCTTTCGGGGCTGAGATTGTTTCTGCAAAGTCTATCATGCATGGCAAAACTTCCGAGGTCACCAATGACGGAAAAACGATTTATCAAAAAATCCGTTCTCCGTTTACAGCCATGCGGTATCATTCTCTGGCAGTAAGCAGGGATAGCCTGCCGGGATTGTTCGAAATTGTATCGGAATCTGAAGATGGAGAAATCATGGGTATTCGACATCGGGAGCACCCCACCGAAGGGGTCCAGTTTCATCCGGAATCCATTATGACCACGGTGGGGAAGCGTTTGTTACGGGGTTTTCTATCACAGACAGCTAACTGAACTGCAACAGCGAGCGTATTCCCCGGGGCATGTCGAAGATCCAGGTTTATCGGGGCTATGAGGTTCTTCAATTGGGAGATTTTAATGCCGTGCCAATATGGGAACCCCTTCAGCGAGAGGATAAATATAAATGTGAATTTCCGGAGGCCGACAAATATCAGAACGCGTGTTTTGCAGAAAGCCAGCCGGGGAATACATGGAAACCCTTTCAGCGGCGGGCCCCAGCTGGAATGTGCTAGGGTAATCAATATTAAAGAGGAGAAAGACGATGTTCAAAGAAGGATTGGAAGAAATCATTGCTGGAAAAGATTTAAGCGAAGAAACCATGTCGCAAATGATCACGGAAATATTGTCTGGAGACATTACCCATTCTCAGATCGGTGCATTTATGGGGGCTTTGTCCACCAAGGGGGAAACCTTTGAAGAGCTGATCGGTGCTGCCAGGGACATGCGCAGGAAAGCAAAGCGCATCCAGACCACCAGCCGTGTTGTAATCGATACCTGTGGAACAGGTGGGGATGGGACCAATACCTTCAATATTTCCACCACCACGGCTTTTGTAGTTGCCGCATGTGGCGTAACAGTGGCAAAGCACGGCAATCGTTCCGTGTCCAGTCAATGCGGTAGTGCCGATCTGCTGGAAGCCCTGGGCATCAACCTGAGTCTCGATCCGGAAATAGTTGAAGAAGGTATTCGAAATATCCATATCGGATTCCTGTTTGCGCCGCTGTATCATGGCGCCATGAGATTTGCCGCCACTGCCAGAAAGGAGGTGGGTATCCGGTCTGTTTTCAACATGCTGGGCCCCCTGGTCAACCCTGCCGGGGCAAATTGCCAGCTTCTGGGGGTGTATGCACCCGAACTGACTGAAATGTTTGCCCAGGCTCTGCAGGGCATGGGAGCCCGGCGCGCCTTTGTTGTCCATGGTCATGACGGACTGGATGAAATATCCCTGTTTGCCCCCACGCGTATTTCCGAGCTGAATGACGGCCGGATCAAGACCTATGACCTGTCACCCGACCCGTTTTTCAAGCGGGCGGGCAATATAAAGGATCTGTCCGGGGGTAATCCGTCTGAAAATGCTGCTATTACCCAAAGCATCCTGAAAGGGGACAAAGGGCCCAGGCGGGACATCATTTTGTTGAATGCAGGCGCTGCTCTGGTGGTGGCAGGCAAGGCTGCTGACATCAAGGAGGGGATCCATATGGCAGGCAAGGCCATCGATTCCGGTGCGGCTGAAGATAAACTTAAGCAGCTCATTCAGTTTACCAGCGAAGCTGGATAGTCCGAATGAGCCCCAAAGAAGAACAAAGGGAACGATATCATGCCAAAGTCTTTTTTAAATACTATCGTCAAGCACAAGCAACAGGAAATTGCGCTGGCCAAACAAAGAATTTCCCGGGCAGCGCTCATGAAAAGTATACGCAAGGACAGGCCCAGGCAGTCATTGATCCAGGCTTTGAGCTGCCGGGACCAGGTGAACATTGTTGCTGAAATCAAGCGGGCGTCCCCATCCAAGGGTGTCCTGTGCGAATCCCTCGATGCTGCTGCAACGGCACTGGTCTATGAAAAAGCAGGTGCGGCCGCCATCTCGGTATTAACAGACAGCCGTTTTTTCAACGGGGGTCCCGATGATTTGCGGGATGTAAAAACCGTGGTGACCATACCGGTTTTGCGCAAGGACTTTATCATATCCGAATACCAGGTGTTGGAATCGGCAACCATGGGCGCGGATGCCATTCTCCTGATCGTGAGGCTCCTGACGGTGGAAAAACTCCAGCGATATCTTGACTTATGCCGGGCTTTGAATCTTGAAGCACTTGTGGAAGTGCATTCAGCAGAAGATGTTCGTAAAGCATTGAAAACGGATGCCAGGTTAATCGGTATCAACAACCGGGATCTTTCGACATTTGAAACCCACATTACCAGGGCTCTCGATATGGGAAAGATGCTCGGCCCGAATCAGATACCGGTGGTGGCCAGCGGTATCCACAGCAGAGACGACATTGCCAGAAACTGCCGGGCAGGTATGAATAATTTTCTTATCGGTGAAAGTCTCGTGCGAGCCGGTAACCCGGGTGATCAATTGAGATCGTATGTGGAGGTTCAGGTTGCATCAACATTGAAAATGGAACAACGCCGATGAAAAACTCACCAATGCCTTCTTTTTCACCTCAGGTCAAAATCTGTGGTCTGACGCATGTCCATGAAGCCGTGGCCTGCGCTTCCCTGGGTGCGGATGCCATCGGGTTTATTTTTTATCCCCAAAGTCCGAGGGCTGTCACTGTCAGTCAGGCGCAAGCCATTTCCCTGGCACTGCCGGTGTCTGTCTGCAGGGTTGGTGTATTTGTGGATGAAAGCTTTGATTTCATCATGCATACTGCCAGAACAGCCCAATTACAAGCGGTGCAGCTGCACGGCATGGAATCACCCGCACTCGTAGAAAAATTAGGTGCCCAGGGTCTCAAGGTCATCAAGGCGCTTTTCAGCCATCGAGAACCTTTTTTTACAACCGCCGGTCAATTTCCAGCAGCGGCATATTTAGTGGAATGTGGTGTGGGCCCCCTGCCGGGGGGCAATGCCAGGGCCTGGGACTTTTCCTCGATAAAAGATTTTGCCAGGGACTTTCCCCTCGTGTTGGCCGGGGGCCTTACCATCGACAATGCCGCGTATGCCATAAACCAAACCCAAGCGGATGCCGTGGACATCAGTTCCGGTGTTGAAAGTGCCCCCGGGAAAAAAGATCTATATAAAGTGAAACAATTTATTGCTGCTATCCACAAAACCCGATCAGTCAAACAAAACAGGAGGATATTTCATGTTAACCACGAATCAACCCAACCCACACCCCTATCCGGATAAAAAAGGGCACTTCGGTCTCTATGGCGGGCGCTATGTCGGGGAGACACTCATGCCGGCACTTCTGGAACTGGAGCAAGATTTTCAGAAAACGGTTGCTTTGCCTGCCTTCCAGAAAGAGCTGCAAAGACTTCTGGAAACTTATGCCGGTAGGCCTACGCCCTTGTTTCATGCCCGGCGGTTAAGTGATGATATCAACGGAGCTGCCATTTACTTGAAACGTGAAGATCTGACCCATACCGGTGCGCATAAAATCAACAACACCCTGGGCCAGGGCCTGCTGGCAAAATGGGCAGGCAAGACCAAACTGATTGCGGAAACCGGAGCCGGACAGCATGGCGTCGCCACAGCCACGGTAGCGGCACTTTTCGGCATGCAGTGCCGGATATTCATGGGGACCGAGGATATTCGTCGTCAGGCACCCAATGTGAGGCGCATGAAGCTTCTGGGGGCGCACATTGTCCCGGTAAAAGCAGGCACTGGAACACTGAAAGATGCCATGAATGAAGCCATGCGGTTCTGGGTTTCTTCGGTTCAGGACACTTTTTATGTCATCGGCTCCGTGGCAGGTCCCCATCCATACCCACAGATGGTACGCGAATTCCAGAAAGTTATCGGAGAAGAAACCCGAAGGCAGATACTGGAGATGACCCAGAGCTTACCGGATGTTCTCATCGCTTGTGTGGGCGGCGGCAGTAATGCCATGGGACTGTTTTTCCCTTTTCTCGAAGACCATGTACCCATGATCGGCGTGGAGGCTGGTGGGCAGGGGATGGACACCGGAAAACATGCCGCAACCCTCACAGCCGGCAGTGTCGGTGTGTTGCACGGGGCCAAATCTTATGTGCTTCAGGATCCAAACGGACAGATAAAAGAGGCTCACTCGATATCGGCCGGGCTCGATTATCCAGGGGTGGGGCCGGAACATGCCCTTTTAAAAGATATGGGGCGGGCCAAATATGTTACCGTGACCGACGATGAAGCGCTGGTGGCTTTTCACAGACTTTGTGCTTTAGAGGGTATTATCCCGGCGCTGGAAAGCTCTCATGCCCTGGCCTATGCCATGAAAGAAGCGGCCCGGCGGCCCAAGAATGAGATTCTTGTCGTCAACCTGTCCGGGAGAGGTGATAAAGATTTGGGGATTTTATTTCCAGAATAAAATCGCTACACGATTTTATAAGACGCGGCGTTGCGCTTTAAAAATGGAACTATAATTGTTGCCGTACATATGTTCTGTTTGACAAACGATAGTTAAAGAAGAAGATAAGAGGAAAAGCATGAATCGAATCAAAAATACATTTTCTGATCTGCAGCAGAGAGATGAAAAAGCACTGGTGGGATTTGTCACGGCAGGTGATCCAAGCCCAGATCTTTCCTTGAAAATTGTCCTGGGCATGTGCCGTTCGGGTCTTGATATCCTGGAGCTCGGCATTCCTTTTTCCGATCCTACAGCTGACGGGCCGGTCATTCAAAGATCATCGGAGAGATCCCTTGAAAATGGAACATCCCTGACGTCGGTGCTCGAAATGACCCGAAAAATTCGCATGAAAACCGACATACCCATCATTTTATTCAGTTATTATAATCCGATATTCACCTACGGGCATGCACGTTTTTGTAATGATGCTGTTGAAGCAGGTGCTGACGGTGTGCTGGTGGTGGATCTACCGCCGGAGGAATCGGATGAAATGACGGTTGAATGGAACGGGCAGGAAATCTCCTTGATACGTCTGGTGGCTCCAACCACACCGCAAGACCGTATGGCTCTGATTGCCAGAGCGGGCGAAGGATTTCTATACCTGGTATCCAAAACCGGTGTCACCGGTAGCGAAGGGCTGGATCTTGAGGATATTGCCGAGAAGGTCAAGTCTGTGCGGGCGATCACGGCACTGCCCATTTGTGTGGGCTTTGGTATTTCAACCCCTGACGAGGTGGCGGGTGTCGCGAATGTGGCCGACGGTGTCGTGGTGGGGAGTGCCTTTGAGAAAAAGATCGAAACGCATATGGATGATCCCGACCTACCTGAAATTCTTTCAGAATTTGTTAAAACGCTGAAAGCCGCAACACAAAAGGGTATTGGTTTTTGAGATAGCGTCTATACTATTTCTCCTCAATAGCGTAAGACAAACCGTTCAGGTGAATCGTTAATTGCCCGTTCGCATCGTCAAGCTGATCGGACAATTTTATCATGCTTCGATCAGAAAATTTGATGAGCTGGTTTTCGAAATACATGAACAGCGTGTCATTTCTGATGAAAAGTTTTTCCGGATTCAAAGGAACCCGCTTTCGGGTGTTCAGCAGAAGTCGACCCTCGTCGTGCTGAAGGATATCCACAGCAAAGAGGGCGGTTTCCTGGTATGGAAAATAGACTTTTTCCACCATGTCTCCCCGTACCTGGCTGACAAAATAGCCGTCCGAATCATATTGGATGGACTGGTTGAAATAGGCAATGACCTTTTTGTGCTCGAACTCGCCGTGCTGATTGTGCCAGCGGCCATTGCCGTCCATCCAGAACACAGCGTCTTCTTTTTTAATGATGATTTCTTGATTTTTTTCTGTCATGGCTTTTAATGATTCCTCTATAGGGGTTGTCAGCAAAATGTTCCGATTGAGGACCGTTTTGCTGTTACAAACCCTTATGCCGCCATCCTATTTTCGGACCATTATTATGACAAGCGGTATAAAAGACCACCCAACATTAGATTAAATTTCAGAATGAACCCCAACGTTGCAAAAGCCGGAGGGCTTCAGAGCCAAGGCGTCGAGGGTGAAGTTGTAGTCGTTTACCGCGAACCCTTGACAACACCGGATCTGATGTCCCCCGGCCTTTCCCGTAGGGTAAACAACATGACAAAATCGATATCATCCTTTGAATTCACCTGGTGGAATATCCAGAAAATGGTGATTCCCTATGATATTGGTTATAATAACAACCCATTAGTTATCTTTTGTCCTGTTGTTTATGCAACATTGGGGTTAAGCCGGTATGATCACGACAGGCAGGAGGGTCTACTTCAGCTTTTCTTCAAACGCGTCTGTTCTTTCGATCTCCTCTCTATAGATATCGGTGTTATCCAACACCACGTGGGGCGTAATTAAAATGACCAGCTCTGTTTTCTTTGACAAATCGCTGGTTCGCCCGAAAAGACTACCCAATATTGGAATATCCCCCAGGCAGGGGACGCTGGATGTGAGTGACGTCTGTGTGTCCTGAATCAGCCCGGCAATGAACACGGTTTCGCCATTTTCGGCCATCATCCACGTGGTGACGTTGGTTGACCTCACCACAGGCACGCCCTCCTCTATGGTGGCTGAATTGATGCTGGGCTCTACCTTCAACAACACATTGTTGTCGGTGTCGATATAGGGTGTGATATCGAGAATGGTACCCGTGTCGATGAACTCAACTGACGTTGTGGCAAAACCGTCGGACACAGTCGTAACCGTGTAGCCCTGCTGCCCGCCGACCTGTACTTGGGCTGATTTGCCGTGAAGCGCCAGTATTTTGGGTGTTGAAAGCGTGTTGATATCGGTTTCGGCTTCCAAGGCATCCAGGGCAGCGGCAAATTGCCAGTCCGTACCAGCACCGGTAATGAAGTTTCCAAAAAAACCCACACCATCGGACGGACTGGGCGACTCGCCCTCACGACCTGGCAGGTCACTGAGACTGATGCCGCTGGTGCCGATCGCCAGGTTGCCACCAAGCATACTCTCCCAGTTCACCCCAAAGGACATGGCGTCCGTCAAGGTGATCTCCAGTATTTTTGCTTCGATCAACACCTGCCTGGGCTTCACATCCCAATGGCGAATCAATCTTTCTACTTTTTTAATATTCTCTGCTGTGTCTTCGACAATGATCGTTTTGGTGGGCTCATGAATCTTGATCAGACGGGTGTTGGGAAGCGCATCCAGCACCTGCTGGATCTTATCAATTTCAGCATACTCGAGCTTGAAAATTCTCATTTCCAGCGCTTCATTCAATGGCTCCGTCTCGACCTTGGGTTTATAGATATAGTAGACATTCGCTTGTTTGTAATAAGCGAAACCACCCGACTGACATATGGCGCCCAGGGCGTTGTCAAAAGGAACTTTATAGAGGTGAACCGTAATGTCACCACTTACATCCTTTTCCGTAACAATGTTGATGTTCTGCTGGATAGCCAGAGCCGACAGGACTTCCTGGATATCGCTCTGATAAAAATTGAGTGTCATCAAGGACTCTTTTTTTATGGCGTCACTAACCGCCGATGGCGTTTCCGCCTTCTTGGTCGGCGGGGCTATCGATGGTTTCGGGTTCTGATTCCCCTGTGTATCGACCGTCTTGTTAATCGCCAGTTGATCACTCACTACCGCTTTAGCCAGGCTTGCTGCAGGTGCTTCCGGGTCATGGGCCGGCTGTGAGATGGGCGCCGTCTCAGGGGAGGCTGGCTGCGGTTCGGTTTTTGAAACTTCCTTCACCTGGGCTACCGGTGATGTGACGTGGGTCGCCGGGACATTCTTTTCTGTGTCCAGTTCGTTGGCGTTCTCTTCCTGCTGGGGCCAAATCAGATTCACTACCAGGCGGTCCGGGTTCTCCAAGGCATAATATTTGAAGGTGGAGAAAGGGCCCAAGAGCCCTAGCCGCACGTCAATATCATCCCCCTGCGGTTCGAGACGGATCCATGATTCTGAAATGAGGTATTTGCGATAGGGTTCCAATTGGGTCTTTACATTGCGGAGTTTGAATCGGACTTCATCTTCGACGCGTTCGGGCTTGCTCACCTGAAAGAGGCTCTCAAACTGAAAGACCACCGAGGTATGCTGTTCGTGTCGCCCCGCTCGCATGGTTTCCAGGACGATCAGAGGCTTGAGATCCTGGCCGGCAGCAAAGGGGATTCCCGTGCACAGTAGTACCATCACACCCAGGAAAATAAAACAGGTCATGGCAGTTCTGATACAATACCCATGTATTTCGGATTGCTGCTTCGGGTTCACGATCCCTTTTCCGTTTATTGTCGAGCTTTGTTATTGTAAATGTTCTTCAGTCTTCAAAACCCTCAGGATCCGTTCATGGATCCCTGCTTTGAGCACCACTTCGTTGGCAGCGATATGGGTGACCCGAAAGATATCCACGGTTTCGCCCAGCCGCACAAATTTCTCGTTGATGATGGCCATGGGTTTGTTGCCGCCGATGATGGTGCCGCTGAGCTCCAGAGAAATATCGTCCGGAACCACCTTTGATGATGCGGCCGAATGCCCGGGGCGTTCCTTCACCCGTAATTTCATTCCCGGCGGCGGCGGCGGCGATTCAAAGATATCCCGGATATCGCTAACCAGAAAACCCTGCGCTGGCTTCTCTGACTTCTTGATCAATTGCTGAGGGTCTATTTTATATGTTCTGGCCACTTTGGTTTCTGTTATTTCCGGTGGCTGCACGGCCGTGGGTGGCGCCGGGTCTCCTGTTTGATGAAAAAAACGAAAGTAGGCCACCAGGCCAGCCGCACAGACCAGTCCCAGCACGATATAAAGCTTTATCTTTTCATTTTTTTCAGACGGCATGGGTTCCCATTCTCCGGTCTTATTGCTGCGTCCTTAAGGGGTGCTGGTTTGTTCAAAAACGCTGATCATCAGTTCTGCCTGGCAATGCGGCTGGTTCGTCTGCCGGTTAATCGTCATATTGTCCATGAGGACGATGCGATTCATGGCTTCGATGTCACGCATCAGTTGGTACATATTGACGAATGGACCTGTAATTTTCAGATGGATTGGAAATTTCAGATAATTCTTTTCTTCAATGGCTGCCATGGGCCTGATACTGACCAGCTCGATATTGCGCTGTATCATCAGGGCGTCGATCTGTCTTAAAAACAATCCAATTTTTCCTGATTCCGGGATACGCTCATTCAGTGTGTTTAACTCGGACTTTGTTTCGCCCAGGGCGGCTTTCAGATCCTTGAGATTGGCTGTGGCCAGGTTGACCTCTTTCATTCTCTTGGACAGAATTTCTTTCTCGATCTGGAACTGCTGTTCTTTACCGATCACGTTGGTGACGGCAATATACCCACACAGCAGCGTGACCACGACAACAATCGCCAGGCTGACCCGGTCCATCTGTTTGATACCCCAATCCATCTGAAACATAATCTCTTTAGGAACCCATGATGTTGCCGTCAATCTGAAACTGGATGACCTTGATACGGTCTTTTCCCTTTCCGTCCGACGATGTGATCTGTGTTTCATTGGCAAACTTTAAAACGATCTGCCGAAATGGCGCCTGGCCGGACAGCTGCGTCAAAAAATCGCCCAGTTCATCATTGGAAAATGAATACCCATACAACCGAATGCCCCGAAATATGGTATCACCCTCCTCCCGGGCGGTATCGATGTCTAACCGGGTCAGCCATGTCTGCTGGTTGAGCGTGCGTGACAATTCCAGCAGCAGCATGGAAAAGGGTTGATTTCTGGTGAAACGCTTTAAAAAAGACTCCTGAAGATTCAAACGCTCAATTTCACGTTCTGTGTTGTTAATCTCCTCGATGGTGACGCCCAGGTGCATTTGCATGTCTGCAACGGTTGTAATGGGTCGTTTTTGCGGCAGTACCACCAGCACCTGGTAGAAATAGTAGCCCCAGATAAAGACCAGAAAGAGGGAAAGCAAGCCTCCCCAGAGCCAGAGATGACGCAACATCATCCGTCGATTCTGAATCTCCTCGGGAATAAAATTGATCTCTCTTAAAGCCATGACGCCTTTCTCAATGCCAGACCCAAGGCCGGACCAAAGGGTGCCCCATCAATGCGTTCCAGCTCCGGAGTATCCACGCGCCAGGTAAGTTTGGTCATGGGATTGACCGTCCGGGTCGGAATGTTGAGTCGGTTTTCAACATACTGGTCCAGATTATTGATAGCACTGGCCCAACCGTAAAGGACAATGGCCTCAAATTGCGTCGCATCCGTCTCTGAGCGAACATAACCGGTGATCTGGTAGAGCTCATGAATCAATTCCTCGACAAAAGGTGTCAGCAGTTGAAACAAAGTTCGGTAGATGGCTACGTCAGTGTCCCGGTCAGCGATCTTGGTCTTGGGCGCCTTTCCGCTGGCGCCACTCATTCTCTCGTGCATAAGACCATAGTGAGCCAGCATGCTGGCAGCTTGCCCATTGGTATCGGAAAGCTCGAGTTTGGATATCAGATGATTCACAATCGGTTTTCTGCCCCAGGGTATATGCCGTTGTGCCAGGATGCGATGTCTGTTCACCACGCTGAGCAGACTCTGGGTATCATCCACCTGGCACAGGATCACAGGCGCATCCCCCAGGGTAAATAAAAAGCGGTGCAGTCGCAGCAGGGAGGACAGATGCAGATCAACGACCCCCACCGAAAGACCGGCCCGGCGTGTCAGTGCCAAGTAGGTATCGATAACGTCCTTTCGGACTGCCACAATGGCGGCCTTGTAACGTTTTTTCTTTTCTTTACTCTCGAACAGCGAGGCATAATCCACCACCGCTTCTTCCAGGGGAAAAGAAAGCGATCGTCTGCATTCCCTGGCAATGGCGTCTGTGATGGTTTCATCCGCCCCCAGGTCTAATGTGGTCAGAATAAAATTCAGATAGCGTTCCGGCAGGTGGATATTTATCAACCTGCCTTTGAATCGTTTGGATTTGGCGATCACCTTCAGGGCCTGGATCAATGCTTCAGGCGATTCGTCGGCATCCGGTCGGGTGTCCAGGGGGTGGTTGTAAAGGTGCCCTACCACCATACCCTGACGGGTCTTCTGGAACTGCGCGGCATATATGTTCTGGTCGGTGATATCGATACCGATGGGATAGATGTCTTTTTGATTCAACATAATTGCCGACGGTCCAATTCGAACCTCATGAACGGGGATATTACCTTGTGAATAATTTCAGCATGTTGATGGCACACCCCTTCCCGTCATCCCGGACACATTCCGCTCTGCGGGATGTGATCCGGAATCCAGTTTCCTGAAAACAATCAGTCGCTGAAAATATAGACCGTTGGTCAAGAATCCAATGGGGGCGCTATTGTTTGAGTATATCTGAAATTAGATACCAAGGAACGGATGGCTTGTAAAGAAAAAAAACACAACTGACGGTATTAAATTATAACGAGAAATACCATATATGGTAGGGCTGTGGGTGGTGTGTTCCTGCATTTTATGGAAGAAATTTCATTCGCGTATCGACTCAAATTAATGTGTCATTCCCACCCCCATTACGTGTGGGATTCGCATGGCGGGAACCCAGATCTTATTCCCTTTTCGTCATTCCGGACTCAGACCGTTTGACGGGATGTGATCCGGAATCCAGAATTTGTTGCCGGCAGTCGGTCACCTCTGGATCCCGGCTCGCGTTGCACTTGGCCGGGATGACAAAGGGTGGCTCAACCATCTTCAAACAACTGTCAGGCATTCACCCCTTTCTGTCATTCCTGCGAAAGCAGGAACCCAGGATTCGCAGCAAGCCGCGGGTCACCCCTGGATCCCCGTTTTCACGGGGATGGCGGTTAAGGAAAAATGCTGCAACTCACAACTCGGCACGCGCAACAGGTACGCCATCCCTCACGGGCTGCAGGAAATCATGATGTCATCGAAATAGACATG
>JASJGV010000093.1:0-3263 GCA_033791325.1 Desulfobacterales bacterium
GTCGAGGTTCTCGGCTTCATTCAGGGCCGGAATTAAGACCATGATCTGTTGAATTTCATCTTTCAGTTCGATGGCGTGTTCAAGGGGTGCCAATCCCATGCGGCGAATAAGTTTGTCAAACTGAAGTCTCAGGTCTTCCAGGCGGGATTTTGTGTAGAAGCTGAAAAACATCAAGAAAATATTAGACAGAATTAGCAGGGCGAGCAGGCGTCCGCGCTGGTGCTCCTGAAGGGCCAGCAGGTCGCGAAGAAAGTTAATCGAATCGGGGTTGGCGGTCACTACTATCAGGGAGAGGTTGAACAGGGAAAAAAAGACGAAATTAAAGCGATTCCATTTGGATCCCCTGTATATCAAAAAGGTGGCAATCAGGCCTAAAATACCGAAGGCCAATCCTATGAGTCTTAGATTTGACATATGCGCTTTCCACCTATTTCCAAACGGTCTTCGGGAGTATCCGGCCCGTTTTGATTTTTTCCCGGTGGGTCTTGACAAATGCCATCATTTCGCAAAGCACATCTGTCGTCAGGCGGTGCGGCGTGAGGCCCAAGTCAAGCAAGCCGGTGTGTTTGGGGTTATAATAGTGCTCCTCGGCTTCAACACGGGGGTTTTCCATGTGCTGGATTTCAACGTCCAGCCCTATGGTTTTACCGGCTTTTTTGACTTTTTCGGCAAGTTCGTTGACCGTAAATGTTTCGGTAAATTGATTGAATATTTTCAGTTCACCTTTTTGAGCCGGGTTTTCAATCGCCAGCCCGACACAGCTCAGTGTGTCCTTTATGTTCAGGTAACCGCGTGTCTGGCCTCCCTTTCCGTAAACCGTCAGAGGGATACCGGCAACCGCCTGGACAACGAAACGGTTCAGAACCGTGCCGAAGAGTTCATCGTAATTAAAAAATGGCAGTAGTTTCTCGTTGTTTTTGATTTCATCCGTGAAAATGCCGTAGACCGGTCCCTGCATAAGGTCCGTGACCCTCAGGCGCCACATGCGGACATAGAACCACAAAAGATCCGTATCCATGATTTTGGTGGTGTGATACAGGCTGCCGGCTTGACGCGGATACAGAAATTTCTGGCTGCGGCCATTGTGTTCAATATCCAGCCAGCCCTCTTCTATATCAATGTCCGGCGTTCCGTATTCGCCCATGGTGCCCAGTTTAATGATGTGTGCCTGTGAACAGAATTCCCGTACGGCAAAAATGGTATTGGCCGTTACCATCAAGTTGTTTTTTAAAGTTAAAGAGGCTGCCCGCCGGTTCAGCATTGAATAGGGGGCCGCCGGCTGTTCAGCATAGTGGATGATTGCATCAGGGGTGAACGCATTGAACAGGTCTTCCACGAACGACCATTCTGTCAGGTCGCCTGTAAATACCTTGATTTCATTTCCGGACTCAGCCTGCCAGAGCCTGATTCTCTCTTTGAGATTCGGGACTTCAAAAAGAGGCTCGACATCCTCTTCCCGGCACAGTCGTCTGCGCAGGTAGTTGTCGGCAACGGCAACCACATACCCCTGGTTGGACAGGTGCATCGCCGTTGGCCACCCCAGGTATCCGTCTCCGCCGAGAATAAGTATTTTTTTCATTTTGCCAGGCTGTTTTGCCACAGGGGGGCTAAAGTGAATCAGTCTCCCCAAGCAGGTTGTTGTGTTTTAAAAACGCCGCCAGTTCTTTCTCTGATAAGGGCGGTTCATTTCCGGAATGGTAGGGGCTTTTGACACTTTTCGATACGATATTATCGTATTTGTACTGTATTTCCCGGTAAACATTTTGAAACGCGGGCAGGGTGACAAAATAGCGCTCAAGTTCCCAGGTTCGCCGGGTCTCTTCTTCGTTGAGGAGTTCTTCATACATTTTCTCACCGGGTTTCACCCCAATTGTTGCAATCTCAATTTTATCCGAATCATGCCCGAATATCGGGGCCAGCGCTTTTGCCATTACCCGGGCAAGGTCGACAATCCGGATGACCGGCATTTTAGTGATGAAGACTTCGCCACCGCAGGCATATCCGGCCGAGTCAATGACAAGCTGCACAGCTGCTTTTATGCTCATAATAAAGCGTGTCATTCCGGGGTCTGTCAGGGTGATCGGCCCACCCTTTTTTATCTGTTTTATAAAAATCGGGATAACGGAACCGCTGGATCCCAGCACATGTCCAAATCGGGTGGAGGAGAATATCGGCCCATGCTGTCCGCGCAGGTTGCAGTTGGCAGCCGTCATGAGTCTTTCCCCCATCAGTTTTGAGGTGCCCATGACGTTGGTGGGATTTACAGCTTTGTCTGAACTCGTGAAAAGAACCCGTTCAACGTCCTGTTCCATGGCCGCGTGGATGACATTTTGAACCCCCAGGATGTTGGTCTGCACCGCTTCAAACGGCGACTTTTCACACGCCAGTACATGTTTGAACGCGGCCGTGTGAAAAACCAGGTCAATACCCCGCATCTGTTGTGACAGTTTGTCCCGGTCTCTGACATCCGCGAGAAAGAAGCCCGCCTGCGGGTGCTGCGAAAATTGATCCTCGAGCAGGAACAGCTTGCTTTCATTGTTGTCCAGGGCGACAAGTTCTCCGACACCGTGGGATTCAATGAGCTGGGTCACAAGTTCTTGGCCTATCGTGCCGCAGGCGCCGGTTACCAGTATTCTTTTTTTAGATGCATCCAAAACGATTTCCCAGATGAAGCCTGAAAGTTAATAAATGAGTAAGCGAAACTGCCTGACAGTTTCCGAAAAATTTATCTATTTTGTCACAATTGGAGTCATATTTCAAGAAAGGTATTAAAAACAATATCATAAAACGATGGATTCGGCCACTTGGCTTTACACGCATATATCTCTATTCTATGTGTAAAAAATAGGAGGTTTTATCAATGGCTACGAATCTCGCGATCGAAGACCATCTGATTGAAGAGGCAAGGGTAATCGGGCGGCATCGCACAAAAAAAGCGGCGGTAACAGAGGCGTTGCAGGAATATATTCAGCGCAGAAAGCAGATTGATATTCTAAAACTATTCAATGCGATAGAATACGAGAAGGACTATAATTACAAAGAGTTATGCCGGTAAAACTGCATATAATAAGGTCGGAGTTCAAGTAAAACAACTCAACTTTCGGTTCACTATGGTCTTGCCCAATACAATTATTTAACTAAAAACCCACCAAACAAATTGAACCAGGCAACCCCCCCCCGCGCGCTGGGGTGGGGTCGGAGGCGGTTTTAGATAGGGAGGGCACACGTCGGAACGCCAGTCACTGGGGAAGATGGGGGTTGGC
>JASJGV010000094.1:0-5831 GCA_033791325.1 Desulfobacterales bacterium
AAACATTTCTGCCAATGTTCGGGCAGAATCTAATTGATAAATCATATTAAGCACCTTTGTGTGTAATAGCAAGCCAATTAGTACAAATTGTCGCATCAGGATAACAATAGGGAAAATCTTAAAAAAAATAAATAGCTTGCATTCACAAGAATAAGTGTTAGTATACCCTAATTCAACATGGCTCCGCCTTTGTTTTGCGGGGCGGTTTTTTTCTGAAGGAACAAATCGATTTTTCGTGTTTCATCCTCCAGTTTAAAATTTTGAGCATTTCATAGAAAGGAGGATGTCACCATGGCCAACGGAACAGTTAAATGGTTTAACGACCAAAAAGGATTCGGCTTTATTGAACAAGAAGACGGACCCGATGTTTTTGTCCACCACTCAGCGATCAATGCAAGCGGTTTTAAGAGTCTCAGTGAAGGCGATCGGGTAACGTTTGACATTGAGCAAGGGAATAAAGGCCCAGCTGCAGCAAATGTCACTGTAGCCTAGCTTTTACTATCTGTAGAAAAAGGGGCATGCTTTCAGAGGTGCCCCTTATCGTTTCAGAGTGATTTCCGGGGAAGAAAACCACACGTCCGCTCTCGCCTTTTGTACGACGCTTCGGATACCTCACTCTTTACCTATTACCTATCCTGCGTGTAAATCACAGCTTACCTTTTGATGATGGGTGCTGCTTGTTTTCCCAGCGAAAAATGAACGAAACGATGAAAGGCGAAAGGTATTTTGCATGAATATCTATATTGGGAATTTATCTTTTAGCACCACGGAAGAGACGTTGCAGTCCTTGTTTGCAGAGTATGGTGTTGTCGAAAATGTCAAAGTGATCAAGGACAGGTTTTCCGGCAGATCAAAGGGATTCGGTTTCCTTGAGATGCCCAGCAACTCAGAAGCGGATCAGGCAATCAAGGCCTTGAACGGAAATCGCGTTGACGGCAATAATATAAAAATAAAGCCTGCAGATTCAGGCAAGAAAAAAAAGAACAAACGCCCTTTTCGAAGAAGGGATTATTAAAACAGAAGTAATTCTATTTGTATAAGGAACTTAATCATTTGGATTTTAAAAAATTTTTATTTCACCCCAAGGTTGCGGCGGGTATTGAAGCCGCAGGTTATTGTATACCAACCCCCATTCAAACCCAAGCCATCCCCAAGGTCATGCAAGGCCGTGATTTAATGGGCCTGGCCCAGACCGGCACCGGAAAAACAGCCGTTTTTGTGTTACCGATTTTACACCGATTGCTGCATGGGCAGCGCGGGCGTGTGCGTGCCCTGATCGTTGCCCCCACCCGTGAATTGGCCGAGCAGATTCACCAGTCCATTGAAATTCTAGGGTCTAAAACCGGCTTGCGAAGTGTTACGGTATATGGCGGTGTTGGCATTCAGCGGCAGATTCAGTCGCTGAAACGTGCTGATATTGTCGTCGCATGCCCGGGACGACTTCTCGATCATGTTGGACGGAAGACGGTGGATCTTTCACAAGTGGAAATGCTGGTGCTCGATGAAGCCGACCATATGTTTGACATGGGGTTTTTGCCGGATATTCGCCGGATTTTAGGCCATCTGCCAAAATCGAATCGTCAGACCTTGTTGTTTTCGGCCACCATGCCCAGTCAAATACGTTGCCTGGCGGATGACGTCTTAAAGAACCAGGTCAGGGTGCAGGTTGGACATGATGCGCCTGCAGAAACGGTCAGTCACGCTTTTTATCCTGTGGCCAAACATTTGAAGACGGCGCTTCTGTTCAAGCTGCTTGGCAACACGAACACCGAAGCTGTCCTGGTTTTTACGCGTACCAAACATCGCGCTAAACAATTGGGAGGAAAACTGGCCAAGGCTGGTTTTCGTTCAACCTCTTTGCAGGGGAATCTTTCCCAGTCCCGGCGTCAGGATGCCATGAACGGCTTCAAGTCGGGCAAATATCAGGTGCTGGTGGCAACTGACATCGCGGCCCGCGGTATCGACGTCTCCAATGTTTCCCATGTTATCAACTACGATATGCCCTCTACACCCGATACGTATATCCACCGTATCGGGAGAACTGGCAGAGCCGAAAACAACGGTGAAGCCTATACCCTGATAACCGATGAAGACAAGCAGATGGTAAAGGCTATCCACAGGGTAATGGGAATGCCGGTGGAGCAACGCACCCTGGCGGATTTCAATTATAGTGCCCCCATGACAAATGCCAACGGTCAACCCAAACCCGGTGGAGGAAGGCCCTTTCCAGGCAGCCGACGAAGGCCTCAGGGCGGCAATGGCCGCAGCAGGCAAAATAGCCGGGCCGCTAAAGGGGCTTTTGCATGGCTTTCGCCCCAGAAGGCAAGGAGAATCGGCGGACGTGCCGGGTCGTCCGCCTGACCCGGAAGTCTCTTCAAGTTTCCCGGTTATACCGCTTGTCATAATAATGTTCCGAAAACAGGATCGCGGCATAAGGGTTTGTAGCAGAAAAACGGTCCTCAATCGGAACGTTTTTCTGACAACCCCTATAACAGCACCGGGATTTTCAATGGAGCAACCTGCCTGACATTTTTGCATGACATCTCAGAGAATAAATCCCAATGGTTACCGTAACATTTCGGAACTATAGATAAAAAGAAGGGGACCGCCCATCAACCTTAGTGCCCTGCCTTTGTTGGTTTATATGTCTGTAAAATTGTCGATATTGCAAATATAATTGAAGTCGTTTATAAGTTTTCCCGAGGGATACAGAGAAGCTGGTCATTAATCTATGCTGAAGAAAAGGAAGGGAAAATGACTGAACAGGATTTGTTGTACAGGGTCGAGAACCGGATTGCCTATTTAACCATCAATCGAGAAGCCCAGCGAAACGCCATCAGCGCCGATGTTGTCGCTCTCTTGTTTGAATATCTGGATACGGTCGAAAAAGATCCGGCTGTCAGGGCCGTTTGCATAACGGGTGCCGGTGAAAAAGCTTTCTGCGCAGGAGCCGACCTGGGTGGGGGCATGAGCGGCGACGGCCAGGATGGTTTTCAGCAATACGCCGATCTGCTAAAACGCATCACTGCGTTCCCAAAGCCTACTGTGGCACGGATCAACGGTTACTGCCTGGCCGGCGGAACCGGATTCATGCTGGCCTGTGATATTGTTATTGCGGCTGACAATGCCCGCTTTGGGACACCGGAGGTCAATGTGGGTCTGTTTCCCATGATGATAGGCGCCTTGATTTTCAGAAATGTCCTTAAAAAGAAAGCCATGGAAATGATTCTCCTTGGAGAAAAACTGGCGGCTGAGCAGGCCCTGGAAATGGGAATGATTACCCGGGTGGTTCCGGCAGACAAGCTGGATGCGGAAGTCGACAAGGTTCTTCAACTTCTGTCCCAAAAGAGTCCCATCGGAATGAAGATCGGCAAGGAAGCTTTTTATAACATGGCAGACATGCCTTTTGAAGCAGCTGTCGATTATCTTTCTGAACAGCTGAAAGCGGTTGTAGCCACCGAAGATGCCAGAGAAGGGATAACAGCGTTTATTGAAAAGCGAGCGCCTAACTTTATCGGCAAATAGTCATCTGTCGTCAATGCCACACAACTTCTTGGCCGCTGTCGTTTTTTCCATCATATCGACAAGCCGTGTAATCATGATTCTTTGTGCCTGGGGGGAACCTGCGCCATGCATGGACTCGGTCAGGTAACCGACGGCCGCTGTTCCCAGGGTCAAATTTTCGATCAGTCGTAAAATACGCATCCGGTTCAACACCGGGACGTCACAATTGGCTGTAAAATATTTTCCTACCCATTTGCCGGTTTCCGGTGCCGTTAAATCCATTTCAGAGGGCATGGTTACCATCAACCCACCTGCTATATCCTGGGCAATGCGCGATATTTCGTAAGGGAATCGTGTGACATTCTGCTTGTGGATATTGGCCAGCAGGGTGTCGACGGAATAGGTGCCACTGGGTTCTTGGCTGCCTTCAGATGCGCAGGCGATACAGCCGCAATAGAGGGTTTCGTTGAGATGGTTCATTTCGATGATTTTGTCTTTGATGTGAGATGCTTTGGCAACGTTGTTGTACTCGGCAACGGTTTGAGAAGCACCGATGAGGACATCCCCTACCCCAACCTTGCAGGCATAGCTCTGTCTGTGGTAGGCGGCGAATTTTTCAACCAGCTGCCCGGCAAATTTGTAGTCCTTATACATGAATACCCGCTCCCAGGGGACAAATACATTGTCGAAAACAACCAGAGCTTCGTGTCCACCAAACAGAATATTACCACGATCCAGCATGCCTTGCTCCAGCTTGCGGGTGTCGCAGGACTGACGTCCCATGATGTACAGAATGCCTTGGGCATCGGCCGGAAGTGCAAAGGAGACTGCATAGTCCCGATCTTCTTTGTGCATGGACATGGTGGGCATGACGATGATTTCATGGGAATTGACAGCCCCCGTCTGGTGAGCCTTGGCTCCTCTGACGACGATACCGTCCTTTCTTTCCTCGACAACGTGCAGGTAAAGGTCCGGATCTGCTTGCAGATGCGGAGGCAGGCTGCGGTCGCCTTTGGGGTCTGTCATGGCGCCGTCGCAGGTGAGGTCATTTTCCTGAACATATTCCAGGTATGTTAAGAAACGCGGGTGGTACTCGCTTCCGTATTTTTGGTCCATATTGTATGTAACGATGGAAAGGGCGTTCAGGGTATCCATTCCCACACAGCGCTGGAAGCAGCACCCGGTTTTCCGACCCAGCAGCCTGCCCATTTTACTTTTTTTCACCAGGTCATCGACACTCTGGTGGATGTGGGTGAATCGGTTGATGGTCTTTCCGGTAAGATGAGACGTGGCAGTCATGATATCCGCATGCTCGGGCCGGTGGGCCATCTCGTATGTTTTGGCAACGGCCTGCATGGATGGCCGGATGATGGTGTCATCCACCACATTGTCCACTCGCTTGCCAAACATATACACCACCAGGTTCAAGTTTCTGAGGCTTTCTTCGTATTGTTCGGCGGTCATCATAGCCATGGCAAGTCTCCTTTTTTCAAATATAGGAAATAGCAACCGGGTCGTACATACGTAAATCTCTTTATCTTGTACCCGATGCTCAGCACAAAGTACAACCCAGGAATTTTATCGAAATACACGTCTTACATCAAAAGATAAATGGTCGTATACCGGACAATAGTTGCGACCACCTGATTTGTTACAAAAACGAGCTGTCGTTTCAATCAACTTTCGATTTTGGTATCGACCATATCAGTATTGCGGCAATCCCATCAAACACCAAAAATACAGTATATGCCAGACGGTAGGAGCCTGTATGGTCAAAGCTCTGTCCGGCAATGAGAGACCCCGCTATCTGCAGAATCAGGAATAGGGATGCGAATCGAACGACAAAAGGAAATGCCGCTCTGCCAAAAATGTCGGCAATAATGATGGGGTAGGTGGACATGATGCCGCCCATGGTAAATCCAAAAGCCACCACAAACAGGAACAGGGCGGGTAATGATCCATGGAAGAATGCAAAAAAGAGTCCAACCCCGTTCAGTACAGCAATCAGGGAGACCACATGCCGGGTGTCGAAATAATCGCATAAGACACCCCATATATATTTTCCCAGGGCACCGGCGAAAGCCGTTGCTGCCATGAGCCACATGGCGGTCATGTCGCTGAATCCTATATCGGCAAAGCGGGGTTTGAGCTGTGACATGACACCGACGGCGCAAGCTGTTAAAAGTGCATAGGCTGCTCCCAGTTTCCAGAAGGTTTCATTCCGGATAAGGCGTTTTATGGGCCATTGCAGTTTGGGTTTTCCTGGAGAGATAAAGGAAGCACCCGGGCTGGGCGATATTGTGTGCCCGCCTGTTTTCGGAGCATGG
>JASJGV010000095.1:0-3940 GCA_033791325.1 Desulfobacterales bacterium
AGCCAGCACCCATCATCAATGGCCTGAAAAGCATTGTTAACCAAATTGAGCAGTATCTGCTGTAATTTTCCGCGGTCACTTTCAATTTCGATACTCTCCTCCGATATGTCCACAGTCACTGTGATATTTCGATATTCAGCCTCTTTGTTATGAAAATTAAGCACATCGGAAATGATCTCTTTTAAGTTGATTTTTTGTATTTCGATATCGAATTTTCGTGCGAACCCGAGCAGTTGTCCAGTGATTCGACCACACCGCTCCACCGCTTCCATAATGGAATCGATGTTCTCCATCAATTCGTCGTCCTGACGGTAAGTTTCAGCGATGGTGAAAAGATCTTTTATATAACCGGCGGTTTCGTTGATCAATGCCAGCGGGTTGTTGATCTCGTGGGCGACGCCGGCGGCCAGCTGGCCGACGGATGCCAGTTGATTGGTCTGTTCCACCAATGCCAGCGTTTCAGCCTTGGCTTTGTCGGCCAGAAACATCTTGTTAACCATGAATGTGCAGGTAATGGTGACAACGATAAGAACAATCATGACGCAAAGGCTGACAAACCAGTTTATTTTGGTAAGCAACTCATCCCAGATACCTGTCATACCTTCCTTCTGCTTGATCACCATGAGAATAAAAGGGGTATCGGCAATTTGGGTAGAAATGAAAGCATAGCCAGCAATGAATTGTCCCTGGCCGTCACTGGTTGCGATGGTCTGCGTTCTCTGGGAATATTTAGGTACGGATAGCAGGGTCATCTTCTTGAAGATACTGCCGTAGTGTTTTGACTGCGTTTGTATGATTCCGGACCGGTTGACCAGAAAGATGTCTGCATGTTTGCCTGTCTCATACGAAATCAGCATTTGTCTAAGGCGTTCTGTTTCGAGGGTGGCACGCAAAATAAAAAATGTGTTGTCCGCACGAAAGGATTTCACCGCAATGATGATATGGGGCACATCGCGGTATCCTCGAAATATCTCACTCACATAATAATTGTTTTTTCTGCACTCGATAAACCAGTGTTGGTCACTGTAGTTTCTCCCCTCAAAGTTGAAAGGACCAGCATAAGCAATTTGAGTGCCGGTAGAGGAAATAACACTCAAGTCCGATAATCCGCCAAAACCCAATTTAATGTTTCTTAGGATTTCAGACAGGTGCTCCGGGGTTGTCAGTTGGGTATATTCAATTTCATTGACGGTGAATCTCCATGCATCGAGCCGTTCCTCCAAAAAAAAGGTCACAGCCCTCCTGGCGTTGGAGGTCAATCGTTCCGTACGCAGAACAAGTTCTGAATCAACCGATTTTTGAATCAACTGGTAATGAATGACTGTCACTGTAATCAATGGAACCAAAACCGTCAGACCGAGAACCAAAATGCCCATAGCCCATATTTTGTTATAATCCGCGAACGTAAAATAAGGGTTCAAGTGTTTATCCGGCTGGTGGAAAAAATCCGGACGTATCAGCTTTAAGATACCACGAAAGCTGTCAGTCATTCAGGGCACCCCTCTTGATGCGGGCTAAAATGGTCATCAACGCCTCAATACGCAATGGTTTGTGCATAAATGCGTAAGCCCCTTGCCGCATGCATTCCTGCCGATCTTCTTCCGTCCCATGGGCAGTTAATATAATCACGGGTATCTTGACACCACTCTCTTTGATCCGAGTCAAGACTTCGATACCATAAATATCAGGCAGGCGAAGATCCAATAGAATAAGAAAAAATTTTTTCCTGTCTAAAATCTCCAGCGCCTCTTTCCCGTTGTAACAGACTTCGCAGGCACAACCTCTAAGATTCAGCCGCTTGGCAAGCATATTTGCGTACCGTTTTTCATCGTCGACAATTAATATATGGTAACGTGTCATATTGCAACTTTTTTTGTATTGACTGTGTCAATTTTTTATTTTATTGTATTATATGCCAATAACGTTTCATTTGTAAACATTTTTTTTGAAAGGTTGATTAAATGTTAAACATTCGAGTTTTTTCGGCAGGTCGGTGGCTAGTGTCTTTATCTGTATTAATCCTGAGTAACCCGCTCGCAGCATATGCTGTGGAACAGACGGCAGCCATCGACTCGACTAAGCCCTGGTGGTTCTGGCCGATCGTTCTGTTTTTTTTCTGTCTTGGCCTGGGTATATTGGCTGTAATGGCGGGTGTTGGCGGCGGCGTTCTTTATGTGCCGCTGGTGAGTGGATTTTTTCCCTTCCACATCGATTTCGTCAGGGGAATCGGGCTAATGGTCGCGTTGGCAGGCGCTTTGGCAGCGGGTCCGGGCTTGCTGCGGCGGAACCTGGCGAATCTGCGGCTCGCCCTGCCGGTGGCCCTCATCGCCTCTACTTTTTCTGTTGCAGGTGCGATGCTCGGGCTCTATCTGTCATCCTTGAACCCAGACATCATCCAGGTCTGCTTGGGTGTAACCATCGTAGCCATAGCGGTTTTATTGGTCTTTTCAAAAAACACGGAAAAGCCGGTGGTAACGAAACAGGATGCCATCGGATTGGCCCTGGGCTTGGGGGGGGCCTACTGGGATGACGGCGCCCATGAAGTTGTGGAATGGAAAACCCATAGAACTTTTCTGGGGTTGTGCATGTTTATTCTGGTGGGTCTTGTTGCCGGTATGTTCGGACTCGGCGCTGGGTGGGCCAACGTGCCGGTTCTCAATCTGCTGATGGGTGTTCCCCTGAAGGTTTCAGTGGCAACCAGCAAATTTTTACTGTCCATTACCGACACGTCAGCAGCCTGGATATATTTGAACAGGGGGTGTGTTATCCCGCTGATAGGGGTCCCCTCCATTGTGGGGCTAATGCTGGGTTCAATCATTGGCGTCAAGATTCTCGCCGTTGCAAAGCCAAAAATGATACGCTATGTTGTTATCATAGTACTGATTTTTGCAGGAATGAAAGCCATTGACAAAGGATCGGGTCTGGGGTTGCTGGGATAATTCTAAAACCGGTAAAATATGGAGCAAGACATGCAAAACAGCGATAAGGAACAGAGTGTTAAGGCGTCACAGGAACAGATCATCTACGCCAACCTGCTGATTATTGGCGTATGGGTGGGGATTGCTGTTCTCGTGACAACTTATGCGATATACTTGACCGGATTATTACCTTCCCACGTCGATATGTCGCTGATTCCAAAGATTTGGGGCAAAAGTGTCACCGAATATCTGGAGATCACCCATTCTCCCCATGGGTGGGGATGGGTAGCCTTGCTGGCAAAGGGGGACTTTATCAACTATATCGGATTAGCCCTGCTTGCCCTGATGACCATTTTTTGCTTTATGGTTCTGCTCAAGGGGTATATTCGTGAAAAAAACTGGATTTTCTCGGTCATCGCTTTCCTGGAAATCACAGTGCTATCGATTGCAGCTTCCGGAATATTGGGAAGTGGCGGCCATTAAGTTAAAGTGTGTCATTACAAGCGCCCAAAAATTGACCCTTTCCCAAGCATTGCCAGGGGGTAAACAACGTTTTTTTTAATGACCCTATATCTGGAATTATATAGAGGTGAAATATGAAAGCAAAGAAAATCAATATTCTGTTGGTGGATGACAACAAAAAGTTTTTGAAATCAGTGGCTGAAAGAGCTCTGTTAAAGGGATTTATCGTTTTTACTGCGACCAGCGGACAGCAAGCCCTTGAGGTGGCCCAGAAGCAACAGTTGCAGGTTGCCGTGGTCGATCAAAGAATGCCCGATATGGATGGCCTGGTGGTTATAACGAAGTTGAAGGAATTGTTGCCCGACATCAAAACGATCCTGCTGACAGGCCACGGCGATGAAAAACTTAAAGAGACCACCGAAGCACTCAATTCCTCCTTTTTTCATAAATCGGAAATGGGAAAGTTTTGGACGTTTTTATCAAACATCCCTTTAGGAAGCATCAATATTCTCTTGGTGGACGACAACAAAAAATTCCTTGAAAAGCTGGCCGAGCGAATC
>JASJGV010000096.1:0-7352 GCA_033791325.1 Desulfobacterales bacterium
CGACATCTTCAAATAAGCTGTAAATATCCATCTCGTAGACGGCTATACCAGGGTTATCAACAATAAAATCATCAATAGCGCTTGCCAGCTCAGCATTGAAAGCCTGTGTGAGTTGCGTTGCCCCGGCAGCATCCGGATCGCCCACGGCAAGCATTCGAGGGGTAGCCCCTAAATTGGGTAGGTTAAGGATAAGGATGTTTTCAACACCGAATAGCGCCAAATCATCCAGTGCGGTTTCAATGTTGTCCACACTGGCTTCATAAGCATCACCTCCACCAAGAAAATCATTCGCCCCGATCCAGATGACAAAAAGCGCATTGTCGGGAAGGGGAGCAGCGCCGGTAAAGAGAGTGACCTGCTGCACGAGCCCCGGGGGAGGGTTTCCACTGGTTTGCGCCCCTCCAAAAGCATTGTCAACCAGTGTACAATCAAATAGATCCACATCGGCCAGATACTCGACCCAAACTGGGCCATTTGAAAAACGGCCCTGGTAGTAGATTGCTGAAGGTACGTTCGCATTATCCACAGCATACAGGTTGCCATTGTCAGACAAACTGTCCCCAAATATTACTACGGTATCAAATGGAGCGCCGAATACTGATAAGGGCAGGAGTAATAACAATCCCAAAACAAGGCCCAACAAATTTTTCTTTTTCATATTCCCCTCCTTAAAAAATTGGGTTAAAATCGTTGTATGATAGGACCGTTTCTTTACTTTGCTTTCCATTTGGTTTCGCAAGAGGTTCATTTCCCCCTGCTCATTCATGCTACACATAAGTTTTGGTATGGTAAGAATATTTAGTCTTTACCATTAATACAATTATTGCAATATTTGTTTTTCAAGTCAAGTTTTCTATCTTTTGCGGTAATACAATTGCAAAAACATCTTTATGTAGTCGTAAAATTTGTTTTTACTTAGAAAATGATCATGAAGGATGTTCAGATCCGATTATCGGTTCGAACAATGCCATCGTCAGCACAGCAGAAACGCAGAGGAACGATCTGTACTGAATTCATCTCTCAAAAGGATGCCGGACAAGCTCGTAATAGACGAACCCTATAAAAACTCCTGCCAAAAAGCCGAACAGGTGCACCATGATGTCCGTATGACTGGAAGATCTTATAAATACCAGAAGCGCCAGGCTGCCACCCAGAGAAGTAGTGAAAAGGTCCTGTCTTGAATAGTGATTTATTTTGGGTATATTTTATATCAAGATGTCAATAAAGCTGCTATCGACCGGTTCAATCCGGCATGGTACAAACCGATGCAGTGGTGTGCCGATGGGATCCCGATGGGTATTCTTTGTCAGGTGGTTTACATTGATACCATAGACTTGGCCGTCATAGGTTAGACCGAATCCGTGGGGCACCAAAACCATTCCCTGCCGGATCTGTTCACTGACTTCTAAATCACCTGTAGCGCTTCCGGATTCAGTGGTGACTGTTATTTTCTGCCCGTTGGTCAGACCCAAGGCTTCAGCATCGGCCGGGCTAATCGCCACCGTGCAAGCCCGCTTATCGCGGTTCCAGTCTGGATTCCGCATCAAAGTGTTGGCATTGTATTTCATGTGACGACCGGCATTGAGAACCAGAGGAAAATTGTCCGGCATGGTTAGACCCCTGGATTCATTTTCGGGTGTCAGGTTGAGGACACCTTCTTCCAGCTCCGGAATGAAGACCTCGACCTTGCCGGATGGGGTTTTGATGCCGCCCATGGGATTGCCCGTGTCGGCCTTTCCGACCCAAATACCTTCGGGTTTGTCCAAAAGTGCCTGAAAAACACGGTCACCCTGATCAATTCCTGTTTCGAAACCAACCCGGGCAGCGTTCTTTTGAAAGGCCTTGGGAGCGGTCATCAACAAGCCCCATAGTGCGGATTTGGCGGCACTGTCCCATGCACGACCGAGGGTTTTGGCTAACACAAAGGGCATGCGCGGCAATGCTTCGGGCGTCCGAGCCCCGTATTCCATCAGCTTGGCCCCAAAGGTCATCCGATCACTCTCTGCAGCTTTTTGAAGTTCTTCCGGTATCTCAGGAATCAGTCCCATTCGATCGGCCAGACGTGTAAGTATCTGGGATGCTTCCAAGCTGTTTCCAGGGGGGGCTACCACGGGTCGTCGAAGTTGGAAAAAGATCTCCGGATAGGTCCAGGGGAAAAAAGTAGTATCCCAAGACTCGAAAAACGTGCGGCAGGGTAGCACATAATGAGCCAACCTTGCGGTTTCGCTCATGACGATATCGTTGACCACCAACAGGTCGAGCTTGGCAAAAGCTTTTTCGTAGGCCTGGGTGTCCGGGTAGGCACGCAGTGGATTACAGGCGCTGACCAGCACTCCGCGAAGCCTTTCAGGGTGATCGTTTAGAATTTCTTCGGGCATCACAGCCGGCGGAAAAGAGCCTGCCGCCACAGGCGACATGCTGGTTGCCACTGTCCGCCAGGTTTTGTCATCTCTTTCATCGGCATGAAATCCCATGGGCATGACCATGCCGGGAATAATATTGCCGCCACGCACACCAAAAATACCACAAATAGAACCAAGGATATTAAGCAGGTATGAGTTGAGGGTGCTGTGCCGCCCCATGTAGATTCCCAGATCAGGATGAATGCACCAGCGTCTGGTGGTCATGTGCCGACAAACATCGCGCACCTGGTTGAAATCCAGTTGACAGACATCCAGAGCTCTTTTTACGTCAACATTTTCAAACCAGGAGCGGATGCGTTCCCATCCTTCCACCTGGCTTTCTATATATGCCTGATCCTGCCACCCCTCCTGAAGAATCAGAGCGATCATGGCTTTTGCCAGCAGTGCGTCGGTTCCCGGCCGCACTGCCAGATGGATATCGGCAATAGCTGCTGTTTCGCTTCGTCTCGGGTCCACGATTACCAGCAGTTTATCGGGGTCTTTGCTCAATGCTTTCAGCGCAATGGGCGCCCGGGGCATCTGGTGACTCTGCATGCCATTCCACCCCCAACCAACGAGCATTTCAGTGGCGTGCTCATCCGGAATGGCAACGTTATATTGTTTTCCCAGCATGCGGCCGAAGACCCACCAGGAACCGCTGAATTCCTGCCCGGCCGAAGAGTAGTAGTATTGAGACCCCAGCGCCCGAATCAACCCTAGTCCGAAGCCCGCTTCCATGTGCCCACCTTGCGCGCTCCCGCCCATGTAGGCAAGACACCGGGGCCCGTGTTCATCCAGAAGGGATTGCAGTTTATCGGCGATCTCTCCGATGGCCTGCTCCCAGGAAATCGGCTCGAATCGGTCTCCAACCCGCTTGAGGGGATCGGTAAGACGGTCTGAAGGATACTGGTGATAAATGACGTTGAGGCCTTTGCGGCAGGCGTATCCCTGGCTGCGTAAATTCGCCTTGTCCGGACGAACCCGAATCATCCGTCCGTCTTTCACCTGTACCTCCAGCCCACAGTTTTGTGCACACAGCACGCACCCTGTTTTATGCCACGCTCCCATATGTCGGCCTCCTTACTGAATTTATAGCATTCTCTTAAACGCTTGTCTCAATCGTCTGAAAATTGTCTATTGAACCCTCTGGATCAATCATGCCTACCCGTGGGTCGGCCCAACCCATGAAATCACCAGCACAACGACAACAGCGACCAGGGCACCGGCCTGGTATCTCCAACCAGATGGAACCCGGGCGAGCCCGTAATAGACCAAGCCTATAAAAACCCCTGACAAAAAACCGAAAAGATGGGCCATAATGTCCGTGTGACTGGACGACCCGGTAAAGGCCAGGAGCGCCAGACCGGCACCCAGGGGCAGCAGGATCTGAAATCGGGTACCCGACGCCTGTATCTTTTTCAGGAACTGGTAGGAAGACAGAAGTCCCAAGGCGCCGAACACGGCGGTGGAGGCGCCGATGGAGTTGTGCCCGTATCCATAAACATAGGCATTGATGAGGTTTCCGGATATACCGGAGACCAGGATCAGCAACCACCCAACGCCCCACCCGCTGATGGAGCAAACCGCTGTGGCAAAGATTGCCAATCCCACCAGGTTTCCGGCCAGGTGCATGCTGTCTGCGTGAAGAAGCAGTGCCGTGGTGCAACGGTACCATTCGCCACTGACAACATGGCGTGCAGATGATCCATAAAGCCTGGGAAGTATGCCAGCATCATGCCCCAGCGTAATGGCAACATGAAAGGCAAGTAGAACCAACACACCCCCTACACCCGACCACGTTTTCCGATAAGGTGTCATCGGCGTTTCTTTTGAGGGTTTGAAGCCCTTGTTCTCATCCAGGTAGGTTTTCAACAAACGTTCGGCCTCTTCCGACGCATCTTGTGCAACCCACAGGGCCCAACCCTTCCGCCCTCTCCGGACATCATGTTGTATCCCCGAAGATAATAGGACGAGTCCAAAGGTATCCGCCTGTTCTCTGGTAAGATGATCGAGAAGAACCTGCATGTCACTTCCTTAACTACATCTAAAGTATTCGCTTTCACTCAGCCTGCACAATTCTCGTGCGAATTAAAATAAGTTCGCCAATTTTCGCAAAATAGCCAGGCGTAACCGGAGGTTTCACGCCGCTGATGGGTTCATTGACAAGGCACTCAGGAATGCAGCCGTAGTTTGCTACTGCAAATTCCTGATAACGCAGTCAATGGAACCATCAGTGGCGTGAAACCTCCGGTTCGAGGCCTCGTCCGTCACTCAGCCAGCAAGCAACATTGTGCTCCGGTGTCGTCTCGATGAGCGTTGGTCGTTCCACCCGGCAGCGATCAAAACAATACGGGCATCTCGTATGAAACAGACACCCGGAAGGCGGGTCAACTGGACTGGGAATCTCGCCCTCCAGGGTAAGGGGTGGCTGTTTTTGGTGTGGGTCCGGTATGGGGATCGCGGAAACAAGTGCCGCTGTATAGGGGTGCCGCTGAACGCGTCCGAACAGGGTGGCCGGCGCCATCTCCACGATAACACCTAAGTACATGACGGCGATACGGTCACACATGTGATTGACCACACTCAAATCATGGGAACTGATCAAACTGGAAAAATCAAATGACGCCTTGAGATCCCCTAAAAGATTTAACACCTGGGCCTGAATGGACATGTCGAGGGCACTGACCGGTTCGTCGGCGACAATCAGACCCGGGTTAAGACAAAGAGCTCTTGCAATGCCGATACGCTGCCTCTCACCCCCCGAGAAAGCATGAGGATACTTGTCCAGGTCCTCTGCCTTCAAACCAACTTTTTTCAGAAGATTCAATGCCTTGCTGCGAAGTTGCTGCCTGTCTACTTTCTGAAACGCGCGCAGGGGTTCCGTGACAATCGATGCCACCGTCATCCTTGGATCCAGACTCGCCTGGGGATCCTGAAATATCATCTGCACATCCCGACGAAACGATCGCATCTCTCTTCGATTCAGGTGTGTGATCTCCACGCCGTTAAGTCGGATGCTTCCGGAGTTAGGCTCTAAAAGTCGGAGTATGATGCGACCCAGGGTCGTTTTACCGCAACCGGATTCACCAACAAGGCCAAAGCTTTCACCTTTGTGTATCTGGAAAGATACACCATCAACCGCTTTTATCCAGGCTTTGCGCTTTGACCAGAGACCACCCGCCAAAGGAAAGTATTTTACGATATCCTGAACATCAAGTATGGGTTGTGGTGACATGTTTGGCCGTTTCCAATTAAAGCTTATCGCTTATGGCTTTCAGATCCTATCAGCAAATAGCCAGCAGCGGGCTTGCTGTTCACCCTGAACCGGCAATAGGACAGGTTTTTTTTGCCCGCAAGGCTCAAAGACCTCGGAACATCTGTCTGCGAACTTGCATCCGGGCATGGGGTTGTCCAAAGAAGGCAACGATCCCCGTATCTCCTGTAAACGATTTTTTGACCCATCTTTGGGCGTTCCCATCCGGGGTATGGATTTCAGCAAACCCTTTGTATAGGGATGTGCCGGCCTGTCAAAAACATCGCACACCAGCGCCGTCTCCACAACCTGCCCGGCATACATGACCACCACACGTTTGGCTGTCTGGGCGATAACACCCAGGTCGTGTGTTATGAACAATACAGACATCTGGAGATCTGCCTTGAGTTTTTCGATGAGGGTCAGTATTTGTGCCTGTGTACTCACATCCAGTGCGGTGGTAGGCTCGTCTGCTATTAAAAGGTCGGGTCTGCAGACCATGGCCATGGCGATCATCACACGCTGCCGCATACCACCCGAAAGTTGATGGGGATATTCTTTCATCCGCTTCCGGGCCATGGGTATTTTAACACGTTCCAGCCATGTCGCCGCCGACGTGTAGGCCTCTTTTTTAGATAATCCCTGATGGGTCATGAGGGGCTCGGCGATCTGTCTGCCCACAGGAAGAATCGGGTTGAGAGATGTCATGGGTTCTTGAAAAACCATCGAGACATTATTACCTCGCAATCGACGCATAGCTTCCGGGCCTATGTCCAGCAAATTCTGCCCTTTAAACAAAATTCGGCCGGATTCAACCCGGCCTGTAGAGGAATCTACCAGGCCGAGGATACTCAGGGCCGTCACACTCTTACCACATCCGGATTCACCCACGAGTCCCAGGGTTTCCCCTTCCCCCATGGAAAAGGACACCGTATCCACAGCTCTGCGAACACCTTGCTGTGTTTGAAAGGAAACAGACAGATCCCGGATTTCCAGAAGTCTTGAAGACATGGGTTTACCTTTGAGCTGTAAGCTATAAGCCGCTGCCAGTTACCCAGCTTACCGCTTAATGCTTACCGCTTATGGCTCATAACATATACGGATCCAGATTATCCCGGATACCATCACCAAGCAGGTTGAATCCGAGTACGGTCCATGCAATGGATAGACCCGGAAATATCGACATCCAGGGTGAAATTTCCATAAATGTCTGTGCTTCATATAGCATTCTGCCCCATGATGCATGGGGCGGTTGGGTACCGAGTCCCAGATAGCTCAAACCGGCTTCAGCCAGAATCGCAACGGCAAATTGAATGGTAGCCTGGACAATCAAAGGAGAGATTAAATTCGGCAGTACATGCCGAATAGTGATGGACCACTCACTGGCGCCGCTGGTGCGGGCTGCATCAATAAATTCCCGACACCATATGGACAGGGCCACTGCCCGAGTGAGCCTGGCAAAAACAGGAATATAAAAAATACCGATGGCCACCATGACATTCCCGATAGAAGGCCCCCACACAGCGGAAATAAGTATGGCTGTCAAGACAGCCGGGAAAGCGAAGAGCAGATCGGAAAACCGCATAATGGACTCGTCCGTCCATTTCCCGAAATACGCCGCAATCAAGCCCAGGACAATTCCCGCTATCATACCAATAGCAACTGTTGTCAGACCCACGACAATCGAGTTGACAGCA
>JASJGV010000097.1:0-4047 GCA_033791325.1 Desulfobacterales bacterium
TAGGCCTCTGCCGCGCCGATACTGCCGCTGAACAGGATGCGACTATAAAAGCGCGGGTGTTGGATGCGAATGCTGGCCTGCAATTCCGAGGCTCTGTCACCACCAAAAGAGTGCTGATCAAGATCTTCTATCATTCGAATACGGCCAAATTTCAATTTCTTCATTACAGATAAAACAGTGAGGCGTGCGAACTGATCCAGTCTGCCTGTTTTGAGTTCAACAAGATCCGGTGCTTCGGCCGGTATAATGAAGTCCGTCATGCGGATATCCTTTCCCAGAGTCATTCCTTTTTTTTTGGATGGCTATAAAAAGGGGTTTTTTTCAGGATTAGTTTTAAAGCCTGCCAATAGATCAGGGCGACCACCTTCATCGTCATGGCTGGATATATGAGTAATAATCGTGTCAGCGCCCGGCGATGGAGGCTGCGACGTCGTAGCGCCAGGGTGGCATCGAACAGTTTGCTGCCTTTCTGATAATCGATTATATGCACACCAAGGGTATCGCCCGGCAATCGAAAGCGCCAATCATAGCGGATGTCCATATCGATAAAGGGTGAGACGTGAAAGACTTTCTTGCCGGTATGCCGACGCCAACCCTTGAAGGGGTGCAGGTTGTCCGCTTTGTCCAATACATAGCAAAAGTGCTCTCCCCAGGGTGTATTATGGATTTCCAATACAATGGTTTCCACATCGGTATCTTCCTGGTTGTAACAATAGTAAAAACTGGCCGGATTAAAACAGTGGCCAATATAGCGCAGATGGGTCAGCAGCCGGATGGGACCTTGGGGTCGCCTTCCCAAACGTTCTTCAACCAGGTCTTGAACCGCTTGTTTGATGGGTATTTGGGGATTACCGAAATGGTCTCTGCGGCGAAAATAGGCCAGGTTGACCTGCTGGTTGGACCATAACGGATGCATATCGAACAGTATCGGCAGTTCATCAAGATCCAGATACATAAAGAACAGTCGATACTGGAACCTGTTAGGCCGGGGTCGATATCGCCGGTGGCGGACGGTGCCTTCGTATATGCAGCTTTTTATCACGATAGATGTTTCCCAAAGTGTTTGCACACTGCCAGGGCGCTGTTGACGCCATCCTCATGAAATCCATACCCCCAGTAGGCGCCGCAGTAATAGGTTCGATTCTGACCGTTCAGTTCATCCTGGCTGCGACGGGCTTTCAGGCTTTTGGGATCGTAGACCGGGTGATGGTACACAAGGGATTCAATTTTTTTTCGGGATTGGATAGCATCCGGCATATTCAGGGTGACACAGAATTCTTCGGGAGCATCCAGATTCTGCAGGCGGTTCATATCGTAGGTCAGGGCAACACGCCCGTTTTCCTCCTTGGGGATATGGTAATTCCAACTGGCCCAGGCAATCTTTTTTTTCGGCATGAGGGACGCATCCGTGTGCAGTACCGCAATGTTCTCCTGATAGGGGATCACGCTCAAAATATCATTTTCCAAGTCGGTGGGATCCGCAAGCATTCGCAAGGCCTGATCACTGTGAGCTGCCAACACCACCTGGTCAAAGGATTCGGTTTCTCCTTTGGCCGTAATTTCCACTCTGTCTTCAAACCGTTTTACAGAAGATACCGGCATGCCGAGGCGGATACCATCTCGAAAGGGTTGTGTCAGGGGATCGATATATTGGCTTGAGCCACCTTTGATCACCAGCCATTGGGGTTGATTGCGGGTATTCAGTACACCATGGTTGTTGAAAAACTCAACCAGATAGCGTGCTGGAAATTCTCTGAATTGCACCGGATCCGCCGACCATATAGCTTCTCCCATGGGAATGATAAAATTGTCTATAAAATATGGGCCATAGTTTTTTGTCTCCAGGTATTCCGCCAAGGTAATGCTATAGTCGTCGGTTTCCATCAATTCGGATGCTTCTCGTCGGAATCTCAAGGCATCGGTGAGCATGCGGTAAAATGCCGGGCGAAACAGATTTCTGCGCTGAGCAAACATGCTGTTGAGTGTGCTGGGACAGAAATAAAAACCGGTCCTCTCGCATTGGACACTGAAGCTCATGTTGGAGGGCTGCCAGGCAACCCCCAGTTTTTGCATGAGGGAGATAAAATTGGGATAGGTATTCTCGTTAAAAACGATGAAGCCCGTATCCACAGCATATGTTTGATCATTTACGGGCACGTCAATGGTGTGGGTATGCCCACCAATGTAGTCATTGGTCTCGTACACAACAATGTCGTGAGAATCACTGAGCAGATAGGCGGTGACCAGGCCGGAGATGCCGGCACCGATAATGGCAATGCGCATCCGGGTGTCCTCCATTTGGTTTGAGACATTTCTGGATAAAATGTCATGGGCAGCTTACTATGAACGTTTATAACTTTTATCCAAGTATGGATGGCCTGTCAACGATCCATTGGTTGATAACACCTGGCCAATGGTGTATTATCCTAGGAACTGCCAACAATCGATTGCCAGAGGAACGCACCCATGACGAACCAACCCACCGATACTGTCTCAGAGCCAAAAACGTTTCGCTTTTCAGAATCTTTGGCCCGCGCCGCTTTTGATGCCCTGTCTGCACACATCGCCATTCTGGATCACCAGGGTATTATTTTGGCGACCAATCGTGCCTGGCAGAACTATGCCGTCCAAGGGGGTGTGACACCTGGCCACAACTTTCATGGCGCCAATTATCTTTCCCTCTGCGATATGACGGTTGGAGATGACAGCAATGACGCCTGCCAGGTTGCCGCGGGGATACGGGACGTCATCAACATGGAGACAGAAGAATTTTTACACGATTATCCCTGCCATGAACCAGAAGGCCAACACTGGTTTTATATGCGCGTGATCCGCATTCCGGACACAGATCCGGTACAGGTCGTGGTCAGTCATGAAGAGATTACAGCCCTGAAACTGACCGAGCAGGCACTTCGGGAAAGTCAAGACAATCTCAATGATCAGAAGCAAGGCTTGGAAGAAGCCAATGTGGCCCTGAAGGTGCTTCTAAAACAGCGGGAAGAGGACAAACGCGATTTAGAAAAGCGTTTTCTGACCAATGTCAAAGGCTTGGTTCTGCCCTATGTGGAAAAGCTGAAAAGCGCTCAATTAAAAGCCAAGGACAAGACACTGGTTGAGATTATCGACATGCATTTGCAGGATATCATTATGCCCTTGATGCAGAATCTGACCAACGCCAATATTCTGTTAACTCCCCAGGAGATGCAGGTGGCGACCCTTGTCAAAGATGGCAAGACCAGTAAAGAAATTGCCGAAATCCTGATTGTATCCGAAGCCACCGTCAATTTTCACCGTAAAAACCTGCGGGTCAAGTTCGGCCTGACCAACAAGCAAACAAATCTACGTTCCTATCTGATGTCCCTCAGTTAGTCGGGATGATTTTTTTCAAGAACACGAACATAAGTAATACGCTGTAAGCAAAAAGCCGTAAGCTGCTTAAAGCTTACAACTTATGGCTGCTATTTTAATAGCTTTTACCTATCAACTTAACCTTATCCTTCCCCTATTGAATCCCAGGCATTTGTCCCTATTTTTTGTCTAACAAAAACGAAACAGCATATTTAAAAACACAAAGGACACTCTGACCAAGGAGCTGACATGAATAAAATAGATATGGACAGCAAGGTCGATTTGCTCTTCCAACTCAAGTGGAAAAGCGAACACGTGACCCATACCGACTGTTATCAGGCGAATGAGGCTAACATGTGGCGGGATCTGTTTCCAGCAGACCTGAATGAACGCCTTATTAAAAAGCAAGGCGGGGATGATATCGCACTGACGTGTAAGGGTGGTCAGGTGGTGCCATCATTTGAAAAGCAGAAACTCATGCAGGTAAAAAACAGACAGTTCAATGGTAACCGTTTGAAACATCATCAAACCAGACCACAACGGGGTCGCTTTTACCCTAAAGGTCTGTTAACCGACGTCAGGGGAGTATTTGCAAACAACATTGCCCCTTTTCGTTGTGTTGGAATCAACAATGGTCATCTGTCCGTTGATTTCAACCACCCCTTGGCGGACAAGGATCTGCGTTTGTCGACCATCATT
>JASJGV010000098.1:0-3539 GCA_033791325.1 Desulfobacterales bacterium
TGGATGACACCTTTTTAAAGAATAATTTTGAAAAGGTTACCCGGGTGCTCAAGCGACGGGCATCCCTTCATAAACCCATCGATTCCGTACAGATAGAGTTGTTATCAATTGAAAACAGATTAAGATCTCTATCGCAAAAGAAGGGTTTGTCCGAAATTCTTCTAAACAGCGATCAATCGACCATGCAAGGAGACCGGATTTCCCTGGAACTGTATGTCACCGGTACTTACCGGAACCTGGTTTTCTGGATCCAGGCGCTGGAAGCCGAGGCACCGTTTCTGGTGGTGACCGGTGTCAGCATGGCTGAAAACAAGGATGGAGAAGGCTTCCGCTTCCAGGTTGGAATCGATTTCCGTTTCACCATAGCCGAAGGCGAAAACGACTCCGCATAAAGTGCTCTGAACACGTTCATTTTGGAGAAAAGAAAACAGGAACATGGTTGTCAAAGGAAATCCAAAAAGACTCATCATTGGATTGTGGGTGTTGTCGGCCCTGCTGATTCTCTGGTATAACGCCACCGCCATGACGTCTTTGATTGACAAGCCCCTTCCGGGCCTGTCGTCAGAAGCCAGGGCAACGATTGCCAAGTGGCAGCGTCTGGAAGATGCCATCGCCCTGCGGCTGAAAGGGATCGTAGACCTGCAGGAAATCGAAAAAATTTTTGCCAGAATCGACCTTAAAAAAGCAAAAGTGGTCCTGCCGGCAAAGAACAGCGAGCCAACACCAAAAATTGTCCGGAAGCCGGAGCCGATCATAAAGAAAAAGGTCGAGCTACCTTCTCTGAGCGGCATCGTGACCATTTATGGCACGGACGGGGACATGGTCTATCTAGCCGTGATCGATGGAAAGACCCGGGAAGAAAAAAGCAGTATCGGTGATTTCGTTCTTAAGAGAATTGATAGCAAAGGTATCCTGCTGGCACAAGGTAAGGAAAGTTGGTTTGTACCGGCACCCACGGTAGACTTTTCGGTGGATAAGAGTATGGAGGAATAATGCGTTGCTTCCAAAGAAAAAACATCTGGTTTGCTGTCATCTTGCTCATGATTGGAACGGTCATGGGCTGTTCGGTTCATGAGCCGCGACCGGTCGAGTTGGAAGGCCTGGATGACATCCGGCCCCATGAGGTGATTCAAAGGGAAAAACTGGATGCAACACCCAGGTCGGTCGTCATAAAGGAACAGCTGGCGCCCATCGTCCAGGACATACAAGCGGATGCAACGATCTATTCCGGGATATTCAGTGATGTCGCACTGGCAGAAGTAATAAAGGTGATTACGCGTGATGCCCGCCTGAACGTGTCGGTGGCATCGGGCGTGGAACTGAATCGCCGTCTTACGGTTCACCTTCAGCAGGCAACGCTCACAGAGGCACTCGATCTGGTGGTGGTCAATGGTGCCGGATATGCCTGGAAAATTGAAGGGGACAATCTTTTTATCAAGGTGTTTGAAGAGCGGATTTACCAGTTCGATTATCTGGACATGGCCGGTGAGACCGATATCGAAGTCGGTGGCGATATGCTTGCGTCCAGTGTCGAAGAGTCGGGCGTGAGTGGCAAATTCCAGATCAAGGCCAAACGTGATGCCGGCGTGACGGATGTGTGGGCTAATATTCAGGAAACCTTGGATATATTTAAATCTGAGAACGGCATCGTGCGTATCAACCGAAATGCCGGTATTGTTTATATGGCAGACAGGCCCGGGAGGGTAGCCTCCATGGTCCGATTTCTGGACTCCCTGATGGAGGCCTTGCACCGCCAGGTGTTTATCGATGCCAAGATCATGGAAGTAAGCCTCAGCGAGGACAACAGTTACGGCATCGACTGGTCCAACGTGAGCATCGCCTTCACCGATTCGGGGGATAAGCTTACGGATATATTCGATCTCAGCATCAACGGTGGCAGTTCCGTTGTCAAGGCCGGGCAAAGTGGTTTTTCCGCCATCCTGGATTATCTCGAGACCCAGGGGGATGTGTCTGTTGTATCGAACCCGCATCTTTCGGTGATGAACGGTCAGTCAGCAATGCTCACGGTGGGGTTTCAGTTCCCGTTTGCTGATGTGGACGGCGTTGATCGGGATAACGAGACCAATGTCGTCACATACGGCGTCTCCATCAAACGGGTCGTTTTAGGGTTGCAGCTCGGTATCACGCCTCACATTTCCAGCGACGGCATCGTCACCCTGAATATCGTTCCCACCATTACCCGTATTCAGGGTGAGGAGGCGGTGGAAATTCCCACGGACTCCCTTAAAACCCAGACCGTCAACAACCCCATTATCGATCTCCAGGAGTTTTCTACCACGGTGCGGGTGCGGGAAGGTAACTCCATTGTCCTGGCAGGACTTATCAGCCAGATCCGGCAGACCAACCAGAAGGGGCTTCCCCTGCTCCGCAGTATTCCAGGCCTGAGATATTTTTTCGAGCAGGTGGAAGAAGTCATGGAGAACAAGGAACTCGTTATTTATATCACCCCTTATATCCGTAAGGTGGAGTGATACCTTATGCCAAAATGTGCTGATCGGGTGACAAAAAACGGCACTTTTTCAGTCGTGGAACGATAATATCTTCATTTAATGGGACGATTTCTTGTTTGTTGTATATTATTATTTAAAATAATAACGAATCGTTATATAACTTTTTTCAGTGTCATTAATGAAATAAGCCTTTATTGGCACAATATATGCTTTTAAAGATGAGGAGGCTATGAAGTAGTGGCCTGTGACTGGCAAGTAACAAGCAGAAACATTACATCTTATGCAACGTCAATATAAAACAGCAACTGAAAGGGGTTTGATGATGAATGGCTTTAGAAAAAAAATGACAGACAATTCTGGTTTCACCCTCGTGGAAATCGCCATTGTAATGGTGATTATCGGTCTTTTGATCGGCGGGGTACTGAAAGGGCAGGAGATGATCAAGAATGCCAAGATCAAGCGAGTGGTCAAGACCTCGGATGAAATCCGGGCAGCTGTTTTTACCTACCAGGACCGTTTTGGCTATTATCCGGGTGACGATCCGTTAGCCACTACCCACCTGGCAGGAGCAGCTGGGGTCGTCAATGGGAACGGCAACGGTCAGATAACCGGGGCCGAGGACGAAGATGTTTTTATACACCTGGCTACCGTGGGTCTTATTTCCGGTTCCCCCACCGATTATGCTGCCGCCTTTCCGAGCCACCCCTTCGGTGGGAGATATTACGTGTTGTACCAGAACCGAAATGGCAAGGCGTCCAACTGGATTACCTATACCTTGATGCCGGTGGATGCGGCCATTGCCACGGACACGAGCCTTGATGACGGGGTTTATAATACGGGATCCATTCGGGCCAGCGCCGCTTATACGGGTACGGCGCCGGTGACGGTTTACGTGGATCTCTAAAAGTGAACAAAAAAGGGTTTACGATCATAGAGGTTGCCATTGTCATGGTGATCATCGGGCTGTTGTTGGGATTTGGGGCGACCCTGGTGGGGCCTTTGACGGAACGGTCCAAACGAATGGCCACCAACGAAATCATCATGGGGGCGGTAGAGTCGGTAGTGGGA
>JASJGV010000099.1:0-3595 GCA_033791325.1 Desulfobacterales bacterium
AACACGAAAAAGACCAACTAAGATTTCGTGTTTTCTGGTTTTCGTGTTTTCGTGATAAGATTTTTTTGTCTTGGAAACTCAAAATATGGTATTCGAGGCTCTCAAGAGCTAAAAAAGGAGGATAATTTGAAAATTCTCACAACAGTCAAAAAAGTAGTTGATGTGGAATTGACCATTCATGTGGAAGGTGGTGCCATTGTCGAAGACGGGCTACAGTATGTCATGAATGCCTGGGACGAAAATGCGGTGGAGGCCACTGTCCAGCTTAAAGAAAATAACAACGCCGAAACAACGCTGGTTAGTATCGGCGGTGGAGATGACAATACCAAAATTATCCGAAAAGGCTTTGCCATGGGTATTGAAAACGGAATTCAAATTGATGATCCTGCATTGGATAAACCCGACGCGCCGATCTTCGCCAAAATACTGCAAAAGGTATATGAAAAGGGAGACTATGATCTTGTCATCATAGGAAAGCAGGCCCAGGATACGGATAGTGGACAAACCGGGATCATCTTTGCAGAGTATTTGGGTTTGCCATGTGTAAGCAATGTCATTGACATCGAGGTGGTGGATGATCAACACATAAAGACGTCTCGATTAGGGGATGCCGGAACCGAAATTGTTGAACTGACCTTGCCGGCGGTTGTCACGGTTAGTGATAGTATCAATGAACCCCGGCTGACCCAGATGCGTGGCATCATGATGGCCAAGAAAAAGAAAATTGACGTTATGGACCTGGCAGATCTGGGAACTTCGATTGATGAAGTGGGAGGCGCTGCACCCAAATCGGAGGTGGTTGAATTCATGGTATCGAAATCACGCAAGGCCGGGCAAAAATATGAAGGCAACGCCGCTGAAATTACCGCCCAGGTGGTCGATCTTCTGGCCAACGAAGCCAAGGTGTTATAATCAAGAATTGGATTTATACAAGGAACTAACATTATGCCTAAAATACTTGTAGTCGCAGATATCAAAGATGGCGTGCTGAAGAACAGTACCGCCGAACTTTTGTCAAAAGCCAAAGGTCTCGGAGCAGAAACCGCTGTTGTGGCAATTGGCAGCAATATGGAGCCGTTAATTTCAGGTCTGGTAAATGCCGGTTCCGACAATCAGTATATCGCTGATGATCCGGCTTTGGCCCTGTTTTCAGCCGGGCCATACGCATCCTGTGTTGTCGATGCAGCCAAACAATTCGGGGCCAATCTTGTTTGGTTTGGTTTTTCCGAAAGCGGCAAGGCTGCCGCCCCACGGGTTGCAGCTCAACTGGATGCTGCTTGCGCTACTGAAATTACCGACATCGTGATTTCCGGTGACCAAATCGAAGTGATAAGACCCGCTATTGCAAATAAAGTGATGCAACGCGTCAAGATCAATACCGATCAACTGGTGGCCGTTGTCAGAGCCGGTGCGTTTGAGGCGACGGAGGAAATCAAGGGAACCGAAAATGTCATAAAGCTTTCTGCCCCGGCCCCCGATTTAAAGGCCGTGATCAAGGAACTTGTGTCTGATGCCAGCGGTGAGATCGATCTCGCCGATGCCAACATCGTCATATCCGTAGGACGGGGTGTGAAAGATCAAGTCGGTGTCGATCTTGTAAAAGAACTGGCCAACGATCTCAATGCCGGTTTTGGCTCTTCCCGTGCCATGGTTGACGGTGGTTTCATGGCCCACAACAAGCAAGTCGGGCAAACCGGTAAAATTGTGGCACCTTCTCTTTATATGGCCATCGGTATCTCCGGAGCCATTCAGCATCTTGCCGGAATGAACGGATCCAAAGTGATACTTGCGGTCAATAAAGATCCTGAAGCCCCTATATTCAACGTGGCTGACTATGGTATCGTCGGAGACCTGTTCGAGGTGGTGCCGATATTACGAGAGGAAATTAACAAATTAAGGACCTAAATAAAGATGGTGTTTTGTGTTTGGTGTTCTGTATTTGGTAACATCCTGTCTCACGTAAAACCAAACACTATACACCAAACACTAAATACCAAACACTAAATACCAAACACAAAACACTTGGGTAATTATGAATCCATTATTCATGTCTCTATTGCTTATTGTCGGGCTGGCGATTTTCGGTCGCACGATGGTTCATAAAATACGATTATTGATGGCACTTGGACCTGCTGACCGCGCAAACCATATCAAGGCAAGGCTAAAGAATTTAGTCGTGCTGGCAATGGGTCAGAAACGACTGGTAGGAAGAAAAAAAGAGCGATCATCAGGGTTAATGCACGCATTGATATTCTGGGGATTTTGCGTTTTGGTGATTCGCAGCCTGACACTATATGGAGAAGGGTTTATACACGGTTTTCAACTACCTTTGTTTGGTGATCACTATATTCTGGGGTATCTTTATATTGCTCTGAAAGACATCATGGAGGGCATTGTTCTGTTGATGGTCATTTATGCTATCATCCGCAGAGCTGTCATTAAACCGGAACGGCTGCACAATACATGGGAGGCTTATTTTGTATTGGGGATGATAGGCGTTTTGATGATTTCCGATCTTTTATACGATGGGGCTCGCTATAACTTGATTGTGCACTACAATAACCTGGATAGCCTTCATTATTTTAACAATCTGCAATATGGTTCGGAGTTTCTTTGGACACCTGTTTCTGTGGGGGCAGGCGTTTTCTTGTCCGGCCTGAGTGCCAAAGCTATCGGCTATGTCATGACCTGTATGTTTTGGTTACACATCATTACACAATTGACCTTTCTTAATTTTCTGCCCCTGGGAAAACACTTTCATGTCATCACCGCACTTCCCAATGTTTATTTCAAGAAACTGGGATATCCGCATCAAAAGACAAAACTTTTGGACCTGGAAGATGAAGCTGCCTGGGAAGACGAATCCTTAGGGATCAATCACATCCATCAGTTAAACTGGAAACAGGGATTGGATCTTTATACCTGTACCGAGTGTGGCCGCTGCAAAGAGGTTTGCCCTACGTATATCACCGACAAGCCATTAAATCTGCATGATTTCAATGACAAGCTGAAACGGGAACTATTCGACAATGCCCATAACATTGTCAAAAGAACCCGGTTGTCCGCAACCATCAAACAAGATGGTGACGTCGATCAAACAGATAGAATTAAAGCGGAGATGGCCGATCTAAACAGCAAAAAGCAGTTAATTGGTGATGTGATCGATCCAGACACGCTCTGGGCCTGTACGACCTGCCGGGCCTGTGAAGAGGTTTGTCCAGTCACCATCGAGCATGTTCCCCGTATAATGGCCATGAGACAGGGGCAGACCCTGATGGCGGAAACCTATCCCAAAGAACTGAATACAGCCCTCAAGGGACTTGAACGCAATGGCAACCCCTGGGGGATAGGGTATGACAAGCGCGCTGATTGGGCAAACGGGTTGGGCGTTAAAACCATGGCGGATGACGCTAATGTCGATTATTTGCTGTGGGTTGGTTGTGCCGGTTCATTTGATGATCGAACAAAAAAAGTTTCCACCAGTCTGGTCAAAATCCTGCAAAAGGCGGGGATCAGTTTTGCGATCCTGGGCACAGAAGAAAAATGCACCGGCGACTTTGCCCGGCGGGTCGGCAACGAGATGCTTTACCAAATG
>JASJGV010000100.1:0-4973 GCA_033791325.1 Desulfobacterales bacterium
GGTCTTCTGCGAAGGCGGATAAACAATCGACTCACGAAAACATGATATTTCTATTTCGTGTTTCGTGTTTTCAAATTTTCATGATTTCGTGATGATAATCATTGGTCTTAAGAACTCTGCTTGGCTTTGAAAATCAGCGCTGGTTGCGTCCGCTTGGAATACTTGAAACCCTCGGTCTCTTGTATTTTTCCGTATTTTTTTTGCAGTTCATCCAAAGGGCCCGCCTCCAGGGCCCTTACCGGACAGGCCTCAACACAGTCCGGCACCTTGCCTGCCTCCCAGCGGTCAACACAAAAATTGCATTTTCCCATCCTGGCCCCTTTTTCAGGACCAAACTGGGGTGCGTTGTAAGGACAAGCTTTCATGCATTTGGCATCACATTTTTCGTTTCCGATACAGGCCTCCCTGTCCACGACAACGATACCGTCCTGTGCTCTTTTGGTGATAGCCCCTTCCGGGCAGGCTGGTATACAGACCGGTTCAAGGCAGTGCCAGCAGGTAGCGACCATATAGCTGACAAACACATCCGGACATTTTCCATTTTCTGAATAATGGACGTTCATCCAGTTCTCCGGTCCGGCCGGGATATCGTTCCAGTCTTTACAGTCCACACGGCATGCACTGCAGCCGGTGCAGCGGGTCTGGTAAAAATAAAATCCTACTTGCATGATTCTCTCCATTCACGAATTCATGGGAACGAATTTATGAAATGCGACCTTGTCGCTCTTTTACGAAATTTCTGCTTTTTAATTTATACCGCTTGTCATAATAATGTTCCGAAAATAGGATGGCGGCATAAGGGTTTGTAGCAGAAAAACGGTCCTCAATCGAAACGTTTTTCTGACAACTCCTATAGACCTCAACCCGGATAAACCGGAAAAGAAATAGACATTTTAGCCCAAACGTCATATTTTCTCAACTTGTACCAGGGACGTATTCATCACCGCTGCCCCGCCCCCCGAGTATGTATCAGGGGTCAAGGTGTTGGCACAGGCGCCCCGATCAACCCCATCTTCGTCCGGAGTGTACCAGGCGCCTTCGAATATGGATATAACTCCCGGTTTGATTCTCTACGTCACCCAGGCGGGTATCATTACCCTTCCACGATCGTTAGACCCATAGATTTCATCACCGTCGGTTATACCACGCGCTGTTGCATCAACGGGGTTGATCCAGGCCTGATGAAGCTCAACCTCCCGCAACCATTCAACCTTATACAGTTCGGAATGTACCCGGTTTTTCGGGTGGGGCGTAAGCAGCTGCAGGGGATATTTTTCAGCCAGAGGATCGCTGCGATCCTCTGGAACCTGCATATATTTGGGAATGGGAGGGCACAGGGGGTTGTCCAGGTCAGCAACACGCTGTGAAAATATTTCAATTTTTCCGGAGGGTGTCTCAAAGGGATGATTTTCCGGATCCTCGATCTGCTTCTGAAAAGCCACGATGGGCTTTTCCAGCACTACCCGGTGGATGCCCTCACGCCGGAATTTATCAAAATCGGGAATCAGCGGGGCCGTCTCCGGATTGTTTTCCACAAACATTTTGAGGATGTCATCCTCGGCAAATGGGTTGAAGTCTTTGACTCCCAGTCGTTCAGCCACTTCTGCTGTGATGTCCAGGTCGGATTTGCACTCACCCAAGGGCTCCAGGGCTCTGTTCACAAACGTAAAATAAGGCCCGGACGGCCAGGGCCTGGTCAGATCGGAGCGTTCTGCTGCCGTTGTCACCGGTAGAACGATATCGGCGTACCGGGCTGTAGCCGTCAAAAAAAGCTCGTTCACGGCCAGAAAATCCAATTGTTTCAAGGCGCGGTGAGCCTTGTTGCTGTTGCCTGTCTGATTGACGTAGTTGTTGCACATGGACCACATCATTTTGATGTCGGCCGGGTATCCTCCAGTTTTACCTTTTAATATGGCGTCGAACAACTTGTTGATATGGATGCGTTTGGCCACACGCAGTCGGATATCCAGAGTCCCCTTTACTTTAGGCCCATCCAACTCCACGGGATTCTTGCCCGGCGGAATGGCTGACATGCGGAACATGTGACCAATGGGTATCCCCATGAGCCCCCCCCCGGCACTACCGCCGGATCGGCCCACGTTGCCTGTCATGGCACACAGGGTGGATGCACAACGATTATACTGCTCTCCCATAGCGCTGCGGGCTGGTCCCTGACAATCCATCAGGGCCGCAGGTTTTGTTCCAGCATACAACCTGGCAATGCGTACAATGGTATCGGCCGGTACACCCGTAATTTCCGCTGCCCAGGCGGGCGTTTTCTGTACACCGTCTTCCTCACCCATGACATAGGCCTGGAATTTTTCGAACCCCACTGTGTAAGTATCCAGAAAAGGTTGATCGTGCAGACCTTCTGTGATCATGACATGGGCCATGGCCACCATCATGGCCGTGTCCGTGCTTGGGTATATGGGGATCCACTCATCAGCGACGGTTGCCGCGGTATCGTGATAGCGTGGATCGATGGCAATTATTCGGGCGCCGTTCTCCCTGGCCTTTATCAGGTGGTGCATGGTGTTGGTGCCGGAAATCATCCTGGCCGGATCCCATCCCCACAGGATAATCAATTTTGAACTGAGCATGTCTTCCCGGCTGTTTCCCACCATCACGGATCCATACTGGGTCAGGCTGGCCCACACAGCCCCTTCGGACGAGATATTGCCATAATGGGTGGTATAGCCTCCAAACTGGGCCAGCAACCTGGCCGCGGCAAACCCGCCGTTGTGAAGACCGGCAAGGTAGCCACCGCCTGTTGCCAACAGTATACCGGCATTGCCGTGTTTCTCTTTTACACTTTTGAGTTTGTCTGCCAGGGTGTCCAGGGCTTCGTCCCAGGTGATGCGTTCAAATTTTCCTTGACCCTTTACCCCCACACGTTTGAGCGGATGCATGAGTCGTTCCGGGTGATGGACGTATTGCCGGTAAGCACGACACCTCAGACAAGTTCTGAGCTGTTGGCCTGTGTCCGCGATGTCATCACCTTCGATACGCAATATTTTGTTGTCTTTGACATGCAGTTTGATGGGACATCGTCCCCCACAATCAAAAGTCGAAGTGGTACGTACGATTTTTACACCATCCCCTGCATTATCCTCTATCTTTGAAGAAACCATCTTTTTCTCCTTACTCCGATGCGCAGATCCTAAAAAATCCGTCGAATAACTCCTTTGTAAAACCGCGTCATGTGTTTTTCGTTTCCTTCTCTATTTGCGCGATCTGGGCCAGAGTGTTTATATGTGCCAATTTGCGAAACAAGAAAAAGAAATAAAAGCCCATCAAATTCAAGGCACTAAACCCAATTTCAGCTAATTCATCCTCAGAAACTTTTCTGTAAAAGTGGTCTGCAAACTGATGGTTAAGGGCGGGGATCATTTTTTCCAACTGGTCCTTATAGTGACGGAGAATCTGAGGGTCAAATCCATCCTTGGGGCCCATTCCTGCATGGTCCATCTCCACCATGAGTTTTCCGATGGCTACATCATCTGATGAAAATATTTTCTCCGCGCCATGGCCTATAGGCGTTATAATTCCCCAGGCCTCTGCTTTCACCAGCCATTTTTTCCCCAGACCGGTAATTCCCATAAAATTCTCTTCACCCACCACATTCTGCTGGAATAGAAGATGCCCCACGGGACTAAAAAATTCACTCTGCATGTGAAAGTAGTGTTCTTCACTGGGAGACAGTTTTTTCAGTTTTTTGATGGTTTTTTTTATAATAGATAGGGGTAGAAAGTGCTTTTCCTGGAGATTTTTTATGAGACTGACAAGCTCGACATAGTGCTCACCATAGTCTGCCTGGGCTCTGCCACGTTTGCGCGGCTTGGGAAGAATGCCCTCCCTGAGATAAAACTGGATCGTCTCCGTTGAAACACCGGTCTTGTCGACGAGTTCCCTTAACTTCATACGGCCTCCCAGTCTCATTGATGAACAAGTATATCATTTGTCTGTCTGATCAAATCATGTTGATTAGGTAACCAGTATAGTGACATCATAATATTTGTCAATATTTATTATATTGTATTTTTTTAGAATATTATAAGCATAGCATTGCTATGTTGTATGTTTTTATTTCCTTGACATCTGGTTTTGTTTTATCATATAGATATCATCTTGTGTGTATTTTTAGTACCCACCATTGGTAACAGCTTAGGGGAATACAAAAAAGGATTATAATTTCCTGAAAAGAGGACAGAACATGGCACAACAACTGGTAGACCGACGCGATCTCGATTTTGTGATCTGGGAACAGATGGATTCAGAATTATTCATCAAAAATGGCGTGTACAAGGAGTTCAACAAAAAAACCTGCGACATGATTATCACCGAAGCCCGGGCACTTGCCATCAAAGAGATGCTTCCTACCCTGGCTGAGGGCGACAAGCAGGGCATACGGTTTGACAAGGGAGATGTCAAGGTTCCCGACTGCTTTCACGATGCCCACCGTCTGATTCTGGAGGGTGAATGGCAAAGTCTGGGAGTCTCCCCGGAAATGGGCGGTCAGGGCGCTCCCGGTTTTGTCAGTGTTGCCTGTGCTGAATACTTCCTTGCCGCCAACTATGCCCTGTTTGCTTACGCCAGTATGGGCAACGGTGCGGCAAAAATGATCGAGCTCTACGGCACCGCCAAGCAGAAAAAAAACTATATTCCCAATATTGTTTCCGGAAAATGGGGCGGTACCATGCTGCTCACCGAGTCCCAGGCTGGTAGTGACGTGGGCGCTCTCGAAACCGTTGCCACAAAAAACGATGACGGCACTTACACCTTGTCCGGTAACAAGATTTTTATCACCAATGGCGAACATGATCTGTGTGAAAACATCATTCATCCGGTCCTGGCACGCATCGAAGGAGACCCCCCCGGCACCAAGGGCATCTCCATTTTTATCGTACCAAAATACCTGGTCAATGATGACGGCAGTCTGGGGAATCGGAATGACATCGTGTGTACGGGTATTG
>JASJGV010000101.1:0-5314 GCA_033791325.1 Desulfobacterales bacterium
TACCGTCGGCGCAATCATTTCATCAAATGTCTGCTCTCTCTCTTGGGCATCGAGCTCAAGATAAGGTGTAAACGCTCCGAATGCAGTGCGGATGACATATGCCATCCATATCCCTTTATTCGGAAAATACTGATCTCTGTCCAGATTTATAAACTCCCACAAGAATTCTTCGACATGGGCAATTTCATGCATGCCTTCGGCCAGGACCCCGTCCAGTCCTACCTGAAACGGAATGTGCCCGGCAACATACAGATCAAGCTTTTTAGCTGTCGAAAGAACGATATGGTACTCTTCCCGAGTCAAATAGGAATAAGGCTTGATGAAATCGAATCGCTGGTATTTTTGTTTAATAACGACATTCTCCGGGTTTTTCAGATACCCCCAAAGAATTGGGCCGCACGTTATTATTCTGGGCCCGATGAGAAGCCCCTTTTCTACCTGGTCCCGCCACTTCAGGGCGTACATACCAGATTTCCCGAGCGGGCCGAAACAGCGAATCGTCGTGACACCATTGGCAAGATAAAGCTTCAAAGGGGACACCGGCCAGGCATCGCTCATCCAGTTGTATCGCAGATGCATGTGCATGTCGGCCAGACCAGGCATCAGGTATGCGTTGTTACAATCGATCACTTTTGCATTCTGTGGCACTGCTGTCTGGCTGCCAGGACCCACGGCGATGATCTGTTTCCCCTGGACCACCACAGTTTGGTCAGGCAGAACAGTTTCAGCGGTCATGGGTATCAGATTGGCATGCATGAATACAGTGGGAACGTTCTCCTGAGCCGAAATATCCCCTGCCGTCAGGACCCAGAGCACCAGCAGGGTCAACATGCGTGGTATTGAACGGCATTTCATAAAAGACCTCCCTTCCGAGACAAGATGCGAAGCGGTCAGGCTTTTTTCAGGTCAGGCATATTCTTACCCATATCAAACGCCTTGCCGACATATGGTCCGACGCCATGGTATGTCTGAACGTCGGGACTGAAAAGAATGGGTCGGACCTTCTCGATGTCCGGTTTACCATCATCCCCCAAGACATTTTCCTCCACCTTGACATCCAGTATTTCACCCACAAAGTGTGTGTGCAACCCAATTTCATAATTATGAATGACACGGCATTCCAATACCATGGGAAACTCTTCGACATAGGGCGCATCCACGAGTTTCGACCGTACCGGTGTTAGACCTGCTCGTGCAAATTTATCTTTGGTTCGACCGGAAACGATACCGAAAAAATCTGCGGCTGCTGCATATTTTTCCGAGGGCACGCTGAGGGTATAAACCTTCCTCTCCATGATATTGCCGTATGTATACGTGGCTTTGCGAAGCGAAATGGTCACGCAGGGCGGACTGGAGCAGCAGATGCCGCCCCAGGCAATGGTCATAACATTAGGGCGCTCGTCAGTGTCATACGAACCCACGCACCAGACAGGTGTTGGATAAATAATTGTTTTGGAACCAAATGATCGCTTCATTGTGTTCTCCTTTAATATGTGCGTTTTCATTGCCCGGTTCGTAAAATTTCCGGGTTGGTAATACAGATCGATCATGGATAAAATGGAAACCCCTGGAGCCGTGGAATCCGTTTGGAACATATTTATACCGCTTGTCATAATAATGTTCCGAAAATAGGATCGCGGCATAAGGGTTTGTAGCAGAAAAACGGTCCTCAATCGGAACGTTTTTCTGGCAACCCCTATATGACAAGCCATATGAAATAGTCAATGCCCAGTCGAAGAATTGCTTTTAAGGGGGGAAAGTGAGTTGATTGAAGAAGAGTTAAATCATGGTGTCCAACGCCGGCAGGGCGTGAAAAGACCATTTATGGATGGACACTCGTTATGCTGCTCCATCCAGGAGCCATTTAATCACATCTTCTGTCTTATAGGACACCCGATCTTTTAAAAACCGAGAGATGACCATGATGCCGTCACCGGAAGTGACCAGATTTTTTTCGATATAACCGCTTTTTCGCATCTGCCCCAGGCCGATATTCGACATCAGCGCGTTGCAGAGACATTTCTTGCCTTTCATATCATCCGGGTTGCCACCCTTTGCAACAAAAGCAGATTCAGACTCCGCAGGACAGCGGTAACCAACCCTGCCGTCAGTTTTTTCATACAGATGTCTCAGGTACCCGAGGTCGCACAATCTGGGTCTTTCCTGATACGTCTCGTCCTCAGACAGCGATCCCTCCAGGGAGAGCACCTTAAACGGGAATCCTGTGGGCGATGCTGTAGGGTCTGTAAATACAGAAGCAGTTCCCTTTTGGATGTTCTCAATGGCCAGACGCTTGACATCGTCCGTGAAACCCGATTCCTCTGAAAACGCCAAGGCCGTGCCGATTTGTATCCCCTTGGCTCCCAGGGATATCGCTTCCTGCAGTTTTTCCGGTGTTCCCCAGCAGCCAGCCAGCCAGAATGGCAGACCGAGAGCCTTGATTTTTTCAAGTTCAATGGCGTCCCTGTCACCATAGACCGGTTCTCCCAGGTCATTCAATACGAGTTTTCCCCGGGGCGGGGCATTGTGCCCTCCGGCTTCAGGCAGCTCCACGACAAAGCCATCGACCTTGCCGTTGGCTTTTCGGGCCATCATGGTGGCCAGCAAAACAGAAGAGACTATTGATAAAAATCTTGGCCGTTTCAATGGTGCCAGCGCTTTCTTGAAAAAGGCTCTTGGGTCAAAGGTTGCATGAAACCGATTGCCGTTGACAGCTCCGACGGCTATTTTGAGCGATACTGCCTGGTGATCCGCCAAAAGATCCAGGACACCGGGAATCTCCCGTGGTATGCCCGCTCCCATGATGACATAGTCAACTCCCGCCAGCATAGATCCGTATAGAGCGTACAGGTTCGGCAGTTGGACTTTCTCCAGGAGGTTTGTACCCACTGGATTTTCATGTTTTTCTTTGGCAAGGAACACTTCTACAAAATTAGCCATCACCGTCAATTCCATTGTCTGCTGACTCGTATGGAGCGATATCATGGGTGGGGTCTTGAACGGCCGTGGTCCGGTACTGTCGGCAGGTCTGTAGTATCGTGCCAGAATACTGTCCACCATATCGGCATCCGGAAAATGCGCCATTGCCCGCTGCATGTGGCCTCCGGGGTCTCCAAGCTGCAGTCTGCGGGAAAAGATCGTATCGAGTGCCGTACCGGAAACCACCCCCAACTGCCCTGTCTGAGAGACAGCCCGGGCCAGTCGCCAGTTTGATACACCGGCACCCATGCCACCCTGAATTATCAAAGGATAAGTCATCTGTTTTCCTGTTTGTTGCAATTCCTCGCAAAACCGAAAAAGCCCTGGAACGCGCTGACATTCAGGCAAATGAACGGCTGTGGAGGAGGATGGTGATTTCAATTAGACTTAAATTTGTAAAACAAATCGAGGGTGGTTGCAAGTTTGGTGATGATGATGACAAATCTTTTACAAAAACAATCACAGGAATGCTTTATTGACAATAAAACCAGCTTATAATACTTTGCGTGAAAATCAATACCGTACATGGACCGGTTGGAAACACCCCTCACCTTTCAATCTAATATCGATGCGAGGATTTGGATATGTCTTCAAACGCCAACAACAAAGCCACTTATCACGGTAGGATCCTGAACGGTGATTTCAGTCCGGAAATCAAGAAAAAATTAAAAGAAACGATCCCTGTTTTTCATGTTTTTGACCAGGCAGGATCGCCCGCCATTCCCTATATTTCTGCCTGGAAAGGAAACCAAAAGAATATCTGGTATGAATTCGTAAGCCGGAAATTCCTGGCGCTTCTTGATTGTAGTCCCACCAATATAGCTGAAATACTTCGCTCCACAATAGTGGACCGCCGGGTATACAAATCCAGCTTTGTCGACCCCCTCGACGCGACAGAAGTTACCAGCCGAGAAGAACTGAACGAATTCCGGGGATTCCTCCGGGAGGAAAGCGAAAAAACAGGTCTTATCGAAGCCGTGTACAAACTCAAGTTAGCGCCGGGCGAAACGCTCTGGCTGAAAGACCAGGCCATGATCCTGAATTATCCTGAAGATGAGACATCCCTGTCTTTTGGCTGTCTAACCATCGTCACCACCGAAATGGAAGTCGAGGAAGAACGTCAACACTTGATATCCGATAAAAACCGCCTCGAAAATCAACTCCAGAAAATACATCATTTTGAGGCCATAGGAAACCTGGCAGAAGGAATCGCCCATGACCTAAATCAGAAAATTCTCGGCATCGAAAAAAATATTGCGGCAACCATCGAGAGCCTCGGGAACGACTACCATGGTGATGCAACCGCCTTTCAGGACTATCAAAATCTGAAAACAGCTGAACAGCAGATCAAGGATATCAAGCATATTTCCAGCCAGCTACTGACCTTTGCTGGAAAGGGTGTCTACAACTTTTATGAAACCGATCTGAATGAAATTACAACCTATACACTGCAGGAATTCAGGCGGGTGATGCCGGGGGTAGAGCTGGTAACAAAGTGGCAGGATGATCTCTGGAATGTGAGCTCAGATCGGGCCATGATCGGCCGCGCCCTGTTAAATATCTACCGTCACGCTGCGCAGTTGACACCCGAGACCCGAGAGCTTGAGGTAAAATCCCAAAACATCACCCTGTCACCCCGGTTTGTGGAACCCTATGAAAGAGATTCCGGTGATTATGTTCTGGTCCGCGTAACAAATCGTACGGCCTTACTGGATGAAAAGGACCCGGACCAGATTCTCGAGCCGTTTCACTCCGCCGACAAAGGCCTGCGTATGGCATCCGCTTTCGGCATCGTCAAAAAACACGGTGGCATCATGACGGTGTCCAGTGATGCTGAAAAAGGATCTGTTTTCAGTGTCTACCTGCCGGCAGTAAACGCCTGAAGAAGAACATCCACGATTGCTCTGCCCACTTCCTTACCGGGTTTCGATTCCCTCTTCTATCAATTCCAAAACACGGGGTTTTTCTTCGGGGAATTTGTATCCTTCGTAGCTCTGGGTAAACAACAGCTGACCATTTCGATTGGTCCAGCTATTTCCGGCGTGATCAAAGCAAACCTTGGATGTGACATCCAGCGTTTCGATGAGAAGTTTCAGCTCGATCAAGGTCTCCCTGGGCGACAGGAGGGTCAGGGTCCCCTGTTCGTAGGCATCATGGATCGGTGTACCGGGCCATGGCGAAAACGGTCGGGAACGAATATAATGCGGATCGATACCGTTCAATACCCGTGCCGTGTTCCGGGCATGGTTCTCCCAGTCTTCCTTACCGCCCAGACCGGGCATCCAGTACTCAGACAACTGGAAACCGGCCTCGATGGCCTTTTGACCACCCAGGA
>JASJGV010000102.1:0-3466 GCA_033791325.1 Desulfobacterales bacterium
ACGTAAACAACATTTAGCGCCCGAGGGCTTTCCCGTTTTCAGCCCCCTTCATGGGGGCAACCTGATGCCTCCCGCTCTGCGGGAGGAGTCCTCACTGGGACCACACGGGTTTACCTGTGGGGATCCATTACCAGTGCGGTTGATTTCCGATCCCCTGTCCCATAACCTCTAAGGTATCCTGGACAACCAGGAAAGAACCGGGGTCGATATTCTGGGCGATTCGCTTGATGCGGTGCAATTCCCGCATACTTACGATGGCATACAAGATCTTTTCAGCCTTGCCGCTATACCCTCCCTGGCCATGGAGCAAGGTGACGCCCCGATTCATCCGGTGCAGAATTTCTTCTGATATTTTAGCCCACCGATCCGAGATAATGAGAACGGCCTTGCGTTTGCTGAGACCCGTGATGACGAGATCCATCATGCGTGCGGTGATATAAATATAGATGAACGAATAGAGCGCGGTTTCAAGAGAAAACAACAGGGTGGTCACTGTCAGGACGACTGCGTTGATGGTCAAGATTGTTTTCCCGATGGCAATGGAAAATCGTTTCAGCAAGATTACCGAGAGAATATCCAAACCCCCGGCAGAGCCGCGGGACCTAAGAGTCAGTCCACCACCAATACCGGTAAGGATTCCTGCAAAAATTGCGCCCAGGAGTTTGTCCTCTAGAGGGATACTTACGTGGACCCATTCAAGCGTGCCGGTCAAGATCAGCATGCCGATGATGCTGTAGATAAAAAAGCGGCGACCTACAAAGACCCAACCAATCGCAAAAAGGGGTATGTTCAGAAGCAAATAGAGGGGCGCCAAAGGCAAAAATGAAAAAAGGTAATGAAGCAAGAGAGCCGCACCGGTGACGCCGCCACTCAGAAACTGGTGAGGTATGACGATGCCGTTGACTGCCATGGCGATCAGCGTATTCCCAAGGCTGATCAAAGCAAGGTTTTTAATGATATCGACGGTGATGTCGAATTTTCGGGTATGGTTTTTACCATTTGCATCCATGCGTATTTTCCTTTCTGGCATTTGTCAAAATAACGTTCCGGTTACACCGCAAGGGGAGCCGTGAGCCGCATTCGAAACATATTTATGACAACGCCTCCATGAGTTGGTTCGCGCAAAGCTAGGGCCTGTACTCGGGTTGTCAAGATCAGGAGACCCTATCTTGACATTTTTTTCACGCTATGGCACTTTAACTGATAATTCCGGCCGATGTACCAATGATCGCTATCTTGGTTTCTTTAAGTATAACGGTCTGAAATAGAACGATAAAAATATTTTATAATCCATGAATATTTTGCATTTAAAAAAAATCTCACATAATCGTTGATCAATAGTCCCAAAAACATTATATAGCCATCCCTGTGTAGGTTGATGACCCACAAGAATTACGGAGAGATGTCCGAGCTGGCTGAAGGAGCACGACTGGAAATCGTGTGTGCTGTTAATAGCGGCACCGAGGGTTCGAATCCCTCTCTCTCCGCCATAGAACATCTTTGATGCAGCCCCTATGTATAACGCTATCATCTCGAGCAAACAGGAGCGTTTTCAGAGGTCTCAGCATTTTTCCGAGGATTCCCATCCATGTCTTATTTGGTTCTTGCAAGAAAATACCGCCCGCAAACATTCGACGAAGTCGTGGCGCAGGCACATGTCACCCAGACGCTGAAAAATGCCATTTCATCAGATCGACTGGCCCATGCGATCCTGTTTACCGGGCCCAGGGGCACTGGTAAAACGACTATTGCACGGGTACTGGCCAAGGCAATGAACTGTGAGAAAGGCCCTGCACCGGCACCCTGCAATACCTGCCGTTCTTGTTCCGAGATTACTTCCGGCAGCGCGGCGGATGTTTTCGAGATCGATGGCGCATCGAACAATGGTGTGGAACAGGTCAGAGATATACGGGAAAATATCAAGTACCTTCCGGCGCACAGTTCTTACAAAATCTATATTATTGACGAAGTCCACATGTTGAGCACGGCCGCCTTCAATGCCTTGTTGAAAACACTGGAAGAACCGCCTGCCCATGTTATTTTCCTGCTTGCAACAACTGAGCCGAGAAAAATTCCGATTACCATTCTGTCCCGGTGTCAGCGGTATGACCTGAAGCGGATCGAGACTTCCGACATAACCGGGCACCTGGTATCGATCTGCCGTAAAGAAGACATTGATATTGCCGACGAGAGTTTTGATCTTATCGCCAGGGAAGCTGACGGCAGTATGCGGGATGCCCTGAGTCTTCTGGATCAGGTGACGACCGGCGCCGGCAGGACCGTAACACACAGCGAAGTCCTCGATGTTCTGGGAGTGGTCGATCGGGCGGTTGTATTCGAACTGGCCGATGCGACTTTCAAGGGAGATGCACCACGGATTCTGAGAATCATCGATACGGTCTATCAAAACGGCCATAGCATCGTTGACCTGTATACCCGTTTGATCGAACATTTCAGAAATATGTTGGTAGTCAAATTGAGTCCTGAATATCATAAACGGTTGGATCTTCCCTCCCACGAGATCGATATTCTGCAGAAACAGGTTCAGGGGGTTTCCCCGTTGCACTTGAATCAAGTTCTGGGAGTGCTTTTTGGTGAAGAACGTACCATTAAGTGGTCTTCACGACCCCAGATGGCGTTTGAAGTGGTGATGATCAAGTTGCTCAACATCAGGCCGGCGTTGCCCATCGATGACCTGATAAAAAAGCTCGATGACATTCAGAAACAGTTTTCGTCGGTACAGGATTTTTCCTTGTCTGAAACGCAAAAAGAATTTGAGGCTGTTGTTGAGCCACCTGTCAAAAAAACGCAGACAGACAGCCGGAAACACGCCTCTCTTACTGAACCGGCATTGCCGGACCCGGTTTCCTCGGCACCCGGTGATGAAACCGACCCATGGTCGTCGATCCTGGATATTATTTCGGAACGTTATCCGTCTCTGGCTCCCAATTTGGCCCATTCCAGGCTGGTTAAACTGTCTGAGAAGACGCTTGAAATCGAGGTTAACGGGAGCGATTTTAACTATAAGCGTATGCAGCGAAAAGAAAACATCAAAATTCTCGAGAGCATTTCTCAGTCTTTTTTCGGGCGACGAATGAGCGTTGTGATCCATGCCGGGGTAAACATGAACGGTCAACCCAAAAGAGAAAAAATCGATGCGGCAAACCGATTGAAAAAGAATCTCCTGCAACATCCCCTGGTGGCGGATGCCATCGAGATTTTCAACGGGCGGCTGGTGGATATAAAAACAGGTTAGTCCTTTAATGAAAAAAGTTGTGTGTTTTGTGGAAAAAAATAAAAGCAATCACGAAAACACGAAATATGGAAAACACGAAATATTTTATGGGCTTCTTCGTGATTTCAAGTCTTCGTGATTTCGTGATAAAAGATCTTTACTTCCGGTTTATCCGGGTCAGGAGGTTCGTAGATGAAGGGTATGGGTAAAATGATGAAACAGGCTCAACAG
>JASJGV010000103.1:0-6946 GCA_033791325.1 Desulfobacterales bacterium
CAAAAGCCGGAGCAGACATTGGGATGGCAATTGTTGGGGACGAGGATCCGAATGTCGGACCTTTTAGCAATGTCACCGGTAACACCTATTTTGGAATGAGTCGTCAAGACCACAGCAAGAGTAAGCATTTCCAGACAGGGGGTATATCCGGGGAAGGACGTACAAGAATTATTAACACGGGACTGTCTATATTAAGAAACTGGTTGTTGAAAGAATACCCAACTTAAAACCAACAACCAAAACGAAACATAGCCTTTATAGCATTTGTCAAAATTCCATTCCGGAAACCCCTGGAGCCGTGAGACTCATTCGGAACATATTTATGACAACCCCTATAACAGGGACCTGAAGACTTGACTGGATTATCAGGTCTTTTTAATTTAAGGACTTCGTAAAAAAAATGTTGCACATGCTTATTATCTTTCTGGCAGGGTTTCTGGCCAGTCTTTTTGGAACCCTGATCGGGGGCAGCAGTCTGGTGACCATACCGACCCTGCTTCTCCTGGGCTTGCCACCCCATACCGCCATTGGCACGGATCGTTTTGGTATCATGGGTGTCTGTTCGGCCGGCTGGTATCAATTCCACCGCAAAAAATTGATCGACTATAGAATCGGTCTCAGCATGGCCATTCCCGTAATCATCGGTTCATTTATAGGTGCCAGCCTGTGTCAGGAAATCAGTGAAGTATCCCTGAAATGGATTATTATCAGCGTATCCATATTTTGTATGGCGTTTCTTATATGGAACCCTAGGCTGGGTATAGAACCGGGTGAGCGGACAACAGGAAAAAACAAATATATCGTTGGTATTCTCATGACCTTCGGGGTGGGGGTGTACGTGGGTATTTACGGGGCCATGGGAGGAACGCTGTTGATGTATATTCTGATCCTCTGGTTTGGCCAGACTTTTTTGGAAAGTGCCGGTACCATAAAAATTGCCGCTTTTTCCATGAATGCAATTGCTGCCATTGTGTTTGGCTATAATGGCGCCATCGCGTATGATCTGGCGTTTCCCATGTTTTGCGGTTGTTTTATGGGTTCTTCCATCGGCGCCTACTATTCTGACAGAATCGGAAATGTCTGGATAAAACGTGTTTTTCTGGTTTTGTTATCCCTCTTGATCATCAAGCTGATAATTTAAGATATTTTCCCAATAAATGGGAGAATGGGTTCCAGGAGTCCAGGATTCGAGGGTTCGAGGGTGGCTGAGAGCTATTAGCTGACAGCAGATCCCAACCTTAGAGCATCCTCGCTTCCCAGCATACAGGAGGTTGAGGCTTCAGGATCCAAGTGTTGGGCTTCCGATGACGTGGCCTTCTGCATGCTTTCAATTATAGAATGAAATATAGATATAAACAATATTTGGAGATGATCCATAATTTACAGCCAAAGTGCCCCCTTTTCTGCGCCGGATACCATTTTACGATAAGCGGTGAGCATTCCAGGTGCCGGATGGTCGGGTCGCTCCAAGGGCTGATGCTGTCTTTGCGCCAATTCCTCCTCTGATATAAGTACCTGGAGCCGGTTGTTATTGATATCAATTTCAATCACATCCCCATTCTGGACATAGGCCAGGGGCCCCTTTTCCCAGGCTTCCGGCGCCACATGACCTACGCAGGGACCCCGGGTAGCACCGGAGAAACGCCCATCGGTTACCATGGCCACGGATGTATGCAGCCCCATACCCACCAGCATGGCGGCCGGAATGGAAAGCTCCCGCATCCCGGGACCTCCTTTGGGGCCTTCATAGCGAACCACCAGGACTGAACCGGGTTGGACCTGTCTGGCCAAAAGAAATTGCCGCACATCTTCTTCGGAATCAAAAACAACCGCCGGTCCCTTGTGATACAGCATACCGGGCTCTACACCTGTCTTTTTCACCAAAGCACCATTTGGCGCAAGATTACCGTAAAGGACACTGAAGCAGCCATTGGGGGAAATGGGGTCAGAAAGGGGCTGAATGATGGTATCATCGGGCGGTGGTGTCACATCCAAGGCCTTACCGAGACTGCCGCCCATACACAAGGGCGTGTCCAGATAAAGATATTTTGCTATAACTTTCTGCAGCCCCGGCACACCACCGGCTTCATGGAAATCAGTGATATTGAATGATGAAGACGGTTTGAATTTGGCCAGTACGGGCACGGATGCCTGGATTTTATCAAATAGTTGTAAATCCAGATCCAAATTCATAATGTGAGAACAGGCCAGCAGGTGAAGGACGGCATTTGTGGAACCACCAAGGGCGGAAATAAGTTTAATTCCGTTTTCAAGGCTCTTTTTGTTGAAGAGCTGGTTGAAACAAACGTCTTCACGGACAAGGGTAACAATTTGCTCTCCCACATCACGGCTTTGGCGTTGCTTGGCTGCATCAAATGTCAGCATGGTCGCGGAGCCGAATGGCGCCAGACCACTGGCTTCCAGGAAGCATCCCATGGTGTTGGCAGTGCCCATCATGGAACAGGTGCCGGATGAAGCGCAATAGCGTTCCTGCCAATTTAGAAAGGTGGGCATATCGATATCACCTCGGCCTGCTTTACCGATGGCTTCTTTAAGATCCGAGGTGACCACTGTACGGCCGTCTATCCGGCAGGGTAGCATGGCACCGGCAGTGAGAAAGATTGTGGGAAGATTGAGCCGGATGGCCGCCATGAGCATACCGGGTATAATTTTATCACATGAACCCAGCATGACAAGACCATCGAAGCCGTGGGCCTTGACCATGGCTTCGATGGAAGCCGCGATCAGATCGCGCTGGGGCAGGATATAGTGTTGGCCTGGGCCCTGAGCCATACCATCACAGGGTGCCGGTACATTGAACTCACCCGGCGCCCCACCGGCTGACCAGACGCCTTCTTTGACCCTTTGGGCAAGATCCTTCAAGGGCAAATGACCGGGATTGACATCGGTCCATGAGTTAACCACTGCAATTTGAGGCTTTTGCAGATCTTTTGGTCGATATCCAACAGCATGCATGAGACCCCGGTAATAGGCCTCGGTAATGTCTTCGGGTCCACCACGATGAGATGGCATTATTTGACTCCCTTCTTGCGGAATTCAACATCTAAAATCTTTTCAAATACTTTGATCAATGCGCCCTTGCTTTCGGATCCCAGACCCTGGGCCAGAGCCATCTGAAAAATATTCGTGGTGGCCTGGGTCAAGGGCAGGGGAATTTTATGTCGTGAACTGATTTCAGCAGCACTGGTCAGGTCTTTATAAGCGCTTTTCAGGGGGTAGCCCTCATCGAATCTGTTTTCCAGGGTCAAGGGCGTGAAAAACTCTGCCGCAAAGCTACGACCGGTTCCTGTGGTGATGATCTGGCAGACCTTGGCCGGATCCAGCCCCAGCTTGGCAGCCATGGGTAGTACTTCAGCCAGACCGGCTGCATTGATGTCGAATAAAAGCTGGTTGACGAGTTTGGTGAGTTGGCCTGACCCCACCGGACCCATGTGGAGAACCGTATTGCCGATGATTTTTAACAGGGGGTAGATACGATCAAAAATCTTTTTTGGTCCCCCCACCATGATGGTGAGAGTGGCCTCTTTGGCCCGGGATTTCATACCTGATACGGGTGCATCGCAAAAAAAGATGTCCTTTTGGTTTAATTTGCGGGCTATATCGACACTGCCTAAATAACTGATGGTGCTCAAATCAACGATCAGCATTTCTTTATTGGCCGTCTGAATAAGACCTGTTTCACCAAAAATAGTCTGTTCGACAATATCGGTATCCGGCAAGCTTAAAAACACCACCTCGCACTGTGTGGCCATATGAGCCGGTGTCTGGCTGGCGGTGGCACCGTTTTGCACCAGAAGATCCACAGCCTGGGTGTTGATGTCGTAAACACTTATGTGACAATCAGCTTTGAGAAAATTCAAAGCCATCCATTTACCCATCTGCCCGAGACCGATAAAGCCGATTCCTTGCGTCATGTTAAAATACCTTTTTTCTTCGATATTGTTTGGGGCGGTCACTGGGAAAATTGAGACCGCTGGCATCAACGCCTAAATCAACAAAGAGCTTAGCCAGGCTGATGGCAGAGCTATACCCTTCCAGCACAGGGATTTCCCAACCGATTTCTTCCAAACGTTTTTGAAGAAATGATTGCAGCCAGAAAACATCGGAACATCCAAAAGTGATGACCTCGGCACCATCTTCTTGTATGGCTGCGATGGCCTCTTTGACGGCCCGCTCCACCGCTTCAGATGGTTCACCCCTGAGGGCTTTGTCACGCTCCTCATCGATGGTGCTTTCATCGCTATGACCGGGTCTGCCGTGATAAAAGTTAATGTTTCGAATCGATGCGCACCGATCAGTGAAGCGATGACTTACCACCAGGTCGTAATAGAACATGTTGTGGGTCTCGGTAAAGTCAATGATGCTGAACTTATTACCCAGCATGGAAGCAATGTGCATCTGGGAAAACGCGCAGGATGTGATGGGAATGCCATATTGACGACCGATCTCTCTTGACTCTTTAAATCCCGGTTCACCACCGCCCAGTAAAATAATGGCATTGTATTTGCCACTCTCACAAGCTTCCCGGACAATGGGTAAACGGGCGGCCGCCACATGGGCAAACTATTCACGGGTTTCAACCGCCCAGTTTCCATAGGGTGGGATGGGGCCTCCGTGAAAATCCCATTCAACATCTTCAAGTAATGGCCTGATGTTAAGATATTCCATGCGCATACGTTTTTCTTTGGTGAGTTCATCCGAGTGGTACCGATCAACAAATTCACCACCGGTGGACAATTGGAACGGCTGGATAAATAGAAATCTATACTTGCTTTCTTTTGTGGTCACGGGGTTGACTCCTTTCTGTTTTTGTATTTCAAGAGAACCTCTCTGCTCTGAATGGCATCCTGTATGGGCTGATCTGTTGCCCGGTATTCAAGCAGCCAGTCACCATCATAAGAGTGGTCCAATAATTGTTCAAGCAAGACAGGAAAATCCACAAAACCCTCTCCTAAAACTGCGCACACGCTGTCATGATTTTTTTGTTTCAGGTGTACAGAGACGAGTTGGTGGCCTCCCACACGCTCCCAAAATAGTTTGGTGTCTCCTATGAGCTTGCCGTCCTGATAATAATTATTGGCCTCGTCATACGCCAGCTTGACATTGCTTTGGGTTGCCAGATGAAGAATGACATGGGGTGGCAATTGACTGTTTTCCACCGCCAACACCACCGGACACTCCGGGGTCAGTGACTGATACCGACGAAGATTGGATATTGCCGTGGATTCATCAACCGGTTGCTCAACTGCCAGATCAACCAGACGAAGTCGTGCTTTAGTGGGCGACAACAGGTAAGCCAGTTTTTTTGCGCGGATAATGCAGGCGTCATCCACTGCCACATTTTCAGACGGTCCTGTCCAGGAATGCGCCATGGCATAGCTAAACACGACCTCGGGGTTTGTTTGAAGACGCCGATAGAAATCAATGATGTATCGGTGGTCCTGGGCCCGAAGCATTGGTAGATCAGGGGATGTCTTATGATGAAGGGCCCCGCAAATTTGCTGCCATTCAACATCACTGTAATGCTGAATCGTCGTCTCAACTTTCTTTAGAATGCCCCCAAAACCTGACTGATGAAGATAGTCACCGTCACGAATTTCTATGTGCAGGAACCCGTTCCGAATAAAATCATTGATGAGATTTTCGAAAGAATCATTGTCGGCCAGACGTTTGGCTAAGCAATTGGTTACGATGCCTAGTTTGTCAAACATGGATGACTCCTACACAGTTCAAAACCTAAGGCATATCATCAAGACAGTCGGGCAAATCGAGTTTATGGGCAATTTCACGCAACTGCAATAATACCGGGCCGGCCACCGGCACGCCTTTGGAACGCATGTGCTGTTCGCGCTTAAGGGCCATCTCCCCTGGAAGCCGGATGGGGTCCGCACCTTCCATGGGTGTCGAGTTACGGATTTCTTGAATACGCATATCCATCTCGGCTTTATATTCAGCCAGATCTCTGAAGAGATCCGGGCGCATGGTGAAAATCAATTGACCGGAGTTGGTGGGAGTAATAAAATCCTTGTTGAAATCGATTACGGCACTTCCAAAGGCTGCTGTGTTCAGCACGCCAGCCAGTGTCCCGATCACGAAATTGAGACCATAGCCTTTATAATCACCAATGGGCAATAGAAATCCATCTTTAATCCGTTTGGGATCTGTCAGCGTTTGCCCTTTTTTATCCACCATCCAGCCGACGGGAAACGCTTCGCCTTTTTGAGCTGCTACCTTGACTTTCCCGTAGGAGGCGTTTGTTGTGGCAATATCGAGTACAATGGGTGGCTCTTCACCTGTGGGAATGGCGAAGGCGATGGGATTGGTGCTTAAAAGTAGATCAATGCCCCCCCAGGGAGGCATGTGATTGGCATTGCCGATAGCCATATACATGGAAATCAGATCATGGGGCAGAGCCATGGACGCATAAACACCACCGGCACCGGCGTGGTTACTATTGCAAATACCTACCCAGGCCATCCCGCTTTCCTTGGCCTTCTGGATGGCTAATTCCACTGCCTGGGTAACCACGACTTGTCCCAGACCATTGTCGCCATCTACTATGGCACTGACAGGGGTCTCTCGTTTAATCTTGATATCCGGGCACAGGTTGTAACCCCCAGCCTCTAATCGTTGGCAGTAAGGGGGTAAGCGGAAGATCCCGTGACCATGCATGCCCCGCAGATCAGCTTCAATCATGCGCTGGGAACAGATGCGGGCGTGGTCGGCGGCCACACCTTGTCCGATGAGTACGCTTTCTACAAAGTTTTCCAGTCGTTCGACGCTAAATAGGCGTTTGTCCATGGTTTCTCCCCTAAAAAGAGTATCACTCCTCAGGTAGTTGGCTGATATCACCGATGGTTGATTCGATGGCAGTGACACCCTCCACCCCTTTAATGGTCTGTAGAATATCCGCTTTGGCATTCGC
>JASJGV010000104.1:0-4017 GCA_033791325.1 Desulfobacterales bacterium
TACAAAATTACTGATACCAGATATTGTGGTCGAAGAAAATAATGCAAAACTGAAGATTACGCTAATGAATCTCCTGTTAGAGAAATGGTGATATATAGATCTTCAAAATTGCTCACATTCTGCTGGAAGCGTGTCTCTAAACATTTCAAAGCATAGGCATATCGCTTCCCTTTTCTGATCGTCCAGAGAAATGAACTGACACCCTATGCCCCGATTTGTCTTGTGAACAACTTTGGCTTTGAATCTTATTACGCTTCTATCCGTCGGAAGCTTGGTATTAACAGATAAAATTTGGCCAATTCTTATTTTATCTAAAATATTTGTCTCTATAAAAATACCGCCTAAACTAATATCCGTAATTGTTTGAATGCCGTCAATGCCAAGAACCTTTGCATCACAATGAAATTCAAGCCTTAGGTCGTTTCTTATTTCATTTTTAACTTCTTTATTTTCGCTGCGAATATCAACCATATATAACTACCCTCATAATTGACTTTACTATGTCCTTTGGATTATCCGTTCTACCTTTCGTGTCTGGGGTTTCTCTTAATAAAGATATATTGAGAATATTACCCGTTAGGCCAAACTGCAGATAACATCAAGCCAAGCCATGCTGTTAAACCATCACCCGGATGTATTTACATTTTAATTTTTCGTGGAGAAGTACCTATTTTTTCAGGTAACGAATCTGGATCATAAAAAGATCTCATGATTCGCCATTGATAAATTCTCTTTTTTCTTAGTTTGATAGGATCTTTCCATACATTAAATTCTGAATTGTAACCATTTCTAAGTGTCGTTCTTAAAGCTTTTTCCCTCTCCCAAACAATTATCTCATAGTGTATTTTATCGATGACAAGACCATCAGAGTCGAAATGAACCGTGTCACTAAATGCAAATGGAACTTGATAAATTAACACAATGCAAAAAATCATAAACATTAAATTGTTTTTCAATTATAATCCCTCAGTATCTATCTTACGCTTTCACAATGTTAACATTGATGATCCATGTGTGGTTAGGAAGCAAGATTAAATACATACATGATTTTGTAGGATGGATCAAGAAAACGAAGGATCAGACATATCGGATGGCTTATCTTGAAATCTAACGTATGCTTGACGGTGCTCATATCATCTCCTGAGTGCTAACTATTTATTTTCCATGCCTGGGTGTCATCTGATATGTAATGTTGTACGGCTAAAACAGTGATCCATTCGCAGTAAATATAAATTGAGATAAGTAAAGATTCAAGCCAATTGCAGATATCATCATTTGCTATTGCCAAGTCAAGAAAATCTTGTATCCAGGAATTGTCATGTAAACATCGCCTTTTGACACTTATTCCTTCCATTGTTCCTTGATTCTAGTGATTTCTTCTTCCCGCAAAGCGGCGTACTTGTCCCGCAGATGTCCAATTTCAGCTCGAATCCGTTTCTGACCTGTGGGGCTACCATCCCGACGATCGAGGGCGTTTACAGCCTTCTGGTACCTTTCGCGGTAGTGTTCCTCGATCTTAATGATTTGGCGTTCTAATGGCGAGGCTTCTTTATAACGGCGTGCTTTATCGCGTTCGATTTTCAAGGCTTTATCGGCATAATTCAATTGAGCCCGTTGGAAGGGGATGAAGCGCTCGTCGATTTCTCCTATGTAATTGCCAGACTCATAAGCATCCAGAAGACGTTCATACCAGATTTTAGCCTTGTTGTGATCGCGATTCAGGCCATAGCGTCCCTTGGCAAAACCCAAAGCCAGCGTGCCCATGGCAGGTAAATGATTTTGTTCTGCAGCTGCTTGAAGCATGGCAACACCACGGGTGGGATTAGAACGCATGATACCACGCTGTCGTTCAAAATAGGTCACTAAACGATACTGGGCTTCCGCGTAACCGCTTTCAGCACTGCGCTCGATCCAATCGAGGCCTTGTTTTCGATGTGCCGGCGGACCGCTGACCATCAATTGACGCCCGAGTTGATACTGTGCCTGGGAGTCCTCAGCCTCAGCTTTTTGTTTCAGTTCGTCGGGTGACGAATAGGCGCCACCAGCTAATTCAATTAGTCTGTCAAAGTATTTTAATTCGTTTTTCCAGTATCGTTCTCTATTTGGGTCAGGATCGGCACCATAGGGTCCGTCACGATAGGCTTCCACCAGCCGTTCTACCCAGGCTTTTGATTTCAATAAATCGATGGGATATCCAAAGCGTCCGTCTTGGTAGGCCGGGGCCACATACTCCATTGTTTTGATGTGATGCTGAACAAGGGATTTTTCCCACCATGCACGTCCACGTGGCAGATCGATTTCATGGCCTAGGCGGCCAAATAAAAATATACCACCTATCTCATATTGCAGCTCAGGATCACCTTGGTTGGCTGCTTTTTCGAGAAGATCCAATCCTTCTGCTCGGGTGTCTGGCAGGGCATCTTTGATCCCCAATAGTTCACGTCCCAATTCCGCTTGAGTTTGGGGGTTACCCAAGGCTAACTGATCTTCAAATTGAGCCATCTTTTCAGCCTGCCTCTGCTTGCTATCTGCCATTTGTTTGTTCTGGGGCCGGCCATTTAAGCCATGCAGGTAATTCTCGGTGGCCTGGTTAAATAACATGATGGCATGCTGTGGATCTCGTGGAAAGCCATCGGCACCTTTGGCATAGCGCCAGGCCAACTCATCAACTGCACGACCATGTTTTTGTTTGGCCGCTCGCTCCCACCAGTGACGCGATTTTGCAAGATCTTTTTTTATTTCCAGCCTGGTTTGGCCATTAATATAAAGTTTTCCAAGCTCGTACTGAGCATCACTGTAATCGTTTTCTGCCGCCTTTTCCAACCAGTTCAGTGCAGTTTGGGGCATGCCCAAATCAAGGTCAGATTTTATTATAAATTGATAGTATAGATACTGGGCTTCAGCATGACCACCTCCAGCAGCTACTAGTAGCCAGCGTTGTTTTTCTTCCGGTGATCGAGGATGTTTGACCAGCATAAAGGCGGCCTTGCTATGACCCTGGTCAGCTGCCCGAACTAGCCATTCATGGTAACCAACATCTGATCTAAATTGCATTCGGGAGTGTTCTTTAATGGCCAGTGCAAGACGGTACTGGGCTGAAGCAATTCCAAACTTCGCCAAAGGCTTAACCACCAATATGATACGATGCGTCCAGCAGAAGAACACAAGTAGGGTTGCGAGACTGCCAACCAATACCCATCGCTGTATTCGACGTATTAGCAGCCATCTCTCCAAGGATAAGGGAGGCTTCAGAGCCACCAGATTCTGATACCCCAACAGACCGATTAATAAGACAGACAAGAAAACAAAATATGCGATGGAAGCTGAAGCGGGGATTCTGAATTCACCCAACACCTGTATGAAATCGAAAAGGCTGTATGAAGACGATCTGCTGTGACCGCCATAGACAAAAATTGGGTTCATGGCGGAAATCAGACAAATGGCCAACAAAGAGAATAGGATGGATGTGCGAACCCATGGTCTGGTGATACGGAGGATGAATATTGATATTAAATAGGCTATTAAATAAAAAACCAGTCCAGCAACCAGGGCAGGGCCCAGCAGCATAAATGCAAATCCCAGTGAATCGCTTCCTGGCAAGTAAAGACTTGCCAAGCCCCCTACAAATAAAAAACTTGCTGGCGCCAGACCTGCAACAACAAACAAAAACCAAGGCACAGGCACCAGATGGAAAAATACAAGGAAAAGAAACCAGCGGACCGAGCCACGACTTTGAGGAGGGATTTTGTCTTCAGTATGGTCATTCATTTTTTACTTCTAAATGTGAGAACAGATTTATCAATTATCACGAATAATGCTTTGTTTCAATCTAACAGCAAAATAGATAACGGAGAACACATAAACCGGCAGGTATAACCACCATTCCAATCGTCCCTTATCAATTTTGTTCATGGGGATCCTTTCTTTGGGAGATGTCTGAATTTCTGTCGGAAAAAATATCAATAAATTTACAACAGTGTGACCGTATCTGTCAAACGCGTATGGTAATCTGCATTT
>JASJGV010000105.1:0-3997 GCA_033791325.1 Desulfobacterales bacterium
ATTTGAATTTCCAAGCCGCTTTCTTCCATTCATATCGATGATGTAGTCCACCGATGGGCTCAATGAAAACATAGCTGCAATTTCACCCCGTAGGACTTCCGTTTTTTAAAATGGCACTGGAAGTAACCCTGCCCGTTATTGAATTGGAAAGTCCTCCATCACATCCCAATACTCCTGATCCACGTCAGCCAAGCTTAGATCCTGATATCTGCTTAGACTATCACGACTCTTATGACCACTGATAAGTTGAATTTTTGCATCAACGATCCCTTTGCTTGTAAGGTATGTAAGGAACTGGTGGCGGAAGAGGTGAGGATAAATACGCTTATTGATCCCTGCTTTGCGAGCATACTTCTTTGCTATCTCCCTGACCCAGCGGGTAGTATATTTATTCAGACGATTTGTTTCGAATAGGTAGACGGCACCTTTCTCCTGCTGGCCACTGATATATTGCGCTAACTCTCCACGAAAGTTGCGAGGGAACAGAACGTAGCGGTCTTTACCTCCTTTCCCCTGATTGATCCGGAGCCTCATCTGGTCAAGATCCACATCCTGCAGAGTGAGATTTACCAACTCATCGTTTCGAATACCAGTAAACAACAGGAGTTTTAACATGACCATATGGGATCTGTTAAATCCTTTCCACACCGCTTCATAAAACCTCTTCAACTCATCTTCAGTCATGAGTTCCGGCAACTTTTTGGTCTGAACAGTTCCTCCTTTAAGGTCAAGAGACTCTCGAACGTACTGAAAAACCTTTTTAACATACTGCGCATCAGGTCGTTGCTTCTTAAACAATTTTACTATCTGATTAGCCATTTCCTTGGGGGGAATAATCTTCATCAGTGTACCTGCAGAAATGAAGGCTTATTAAGGTCCAACTTAATATCCCCATATGGATTCATGTTCGAAGTGAAGAGTGGGGTCAACGCATTCCGGTCAGCCGCCGACAATTTTTCGATGTACTCTTTATCATGAAGAACTCGCTCTACCACTACTGTGTTAACCAGTACCAGAGCATTCTGCAACAGGTGTAGACATAATACCGTTAGTTCTTGAACTTCAGGATCGTTAGATTTTATCTCTGATTCCCCTCCATAGCAGATAAAATCAATAGTCGCGTTCCAGCTTTCAATAACATTCCGGCCGTCATGGATTTTTCGGCGATAGGAGAGGTCTGTTAAGAAGTTACAGTTGTGGATCGTTCTGAGAGCTTTGCCAACCTCCAGGAAACCTTTATGTGTCAAGCTCGCTGGATTGTTTTTGTTAAAGCGTCTGAGAATAGAATCGACAGGGGCTGTCTGTTCTTTAGCTGCCACCACATGACGTACCATGTCATCGTAAGGAGCGTGGACATGTCCCCAGCGAATTGGTCTTTCAAGCACGCCAGCCAGATGAGGGAACCGATCCTTCATGCCTGAATCCGGAAGGTAGAGGCGTTGGGATTTCATCCGCCTTAGCCAGGGCAACAACTCCACACCAAGAAAGCGACAAAATGCAAAACCCATCTCACTTTGGCCGCCAGTGTCCACAAAATTTGATTTCACATCCGCCATGGTGTTGTGAAAAATCAGCCCAGCAATCATTGCGGCTACTTCCGATGTTCCTTTCACCTGGGAGTAGATGCCGGCAGACTTAAGGTCTGAATGCCAGTATGACAGAAAACCTCGTTTTTGGTAATGAGGATTCCATTCAGTAACCATGTTTTGGTCCCATGCGCCCAAGTATTTACCATCGGATGTACATGCGGTAGTCGTTCCCCATATTTGCGGATTTCTAACCTCAAGGATACGGTTGACAAGGGCGGCTATGGATTCACGTAAGGAATCCTTATGAAAAAAACGTTTGTTAAAATAAACCAGATCTTCATAGGAAAAATTCGGCTTGGCAGCAGCATGGATCCGTTTAAGTCCAAGGCCCGTTCCTCTGCCTAATAGACTGAGCAACAGACGTTCACGGATCTCCCTGGGACTCAGGACTTGGCGTTGAGCTGTCGAATAGAAATATTTCGAGAAATTCACCTGTCGATCAGCTTCCAGAAGAATATCGACCAGCTCTAGGATCCCCCAGCGATCCAGAACTAATTGCTTAATTTCTCTGAGAATGGGATGGTCTGGTCCAGGTGCGATTTTGGGTATCCGAAAAAACCCTTTTTCTCCATTACCCGGGTGGTAAATATAGACATCCTGTCTTTGGCCAAAGAAGTCATTGGCCTTTTCCAAGGATGCGGTTAACTCTTCATAGATGGGATCAACGAAATCAGCTGACCGTTTTGGAATTTGGTGTTTGACGTAATAGTTCAACCGTTCCTCAGGCCAATCTTGGGGGAGGTCCTGGTCCGGATTCCGAAACCGGAATGCCCTTTCGACCCACACTTCTTTGTGATTCAATGCCTTTTCAAGTTTCTGGAGTACAGCCAGTTCAAAATAATGCTTCACAATCCGCGGAACCCCTTTGATTTCTTCAATTGCCATCCTTTTTAGGTCCCCGGTCAGCAACTTTTCTGGGATTTTTTCTGTTTGCGGATAATGAACATGTTTTTTGTCCAAATATTTACGGACTAAGGCTATTCCATCTAAAAGAGATTGGTGTGCAGGATTGTTGGCACGGAATACCAAGGTTGTCATGACCGGTCTCAACATTTGTCGGTAGAAACGGCTGTACTTATTTTTTTTCTCCTTAGCCCGGGAATTTTCGTATACCAACTCCCGCCCTTCGTATTCCTCAATGATTTTATATAAGACGTCTTCTCCTACCACTGGAAAAACGGTATCTTCGACGGCTGCCTGAGGATATTGTGTGGCAGCCTTGGCCATCTTATAAAGGATTTCCTGTTTGCCATACACGCTCCGGATGTTGTTAATTAGCTTTCTCTCCAATGACTGATCGGCTTTCTTGCCGATACGCCGGATAAGGTAGATGAAAATGTTGACGATGTTGTCCGTCACTTCCATTTGCCGGAAATAAAGCAAAATTGCCATCAAGGCATATCGAATATGGGCCGGGTGACGTTTAATTTGATACGCTCCTTCTGGGAAGATTCGGTCACGCAGCAGTTTTAGGGTTTCAGCAGGCACGTCCCGCAGGTAAATATCTTCCCTGATGCCAAATTCTTTTATGAATTCAAGGCGCTTAATTTCACGCTTAAGGCTTTTCATCCCGGACTTCCCGGGACGAGCTTTCAGCCATTCATAGCGCCCTGTTTCTTGTGGGACTGTGTCCAGACATCTATCCATCTTTTCTAAAATTTCAGGGGGGAGCCGATCTGTAATTTTCTGGCTAATATTATTCAAGAACTGTTGCCATGCTGAATTAACCAACCGGCTGAACTCTTTCTCCGCTGGCAATTCCAAGCGAAGATGGCGGCATCGTTTAATGGCAGAGGAAAACATTTCTTGCCGTGAGGGATGATCTCCTGCTCTATTCACAAGCCACAGAACAAGTTTCGGAAGATCGTCCTCGTTGTATGGACGGAAGCCGCTGAATTCTCTGATTGCTTCAAGGTGTGTGTCCCACACATTGTCATTTTTCCAGCGGTATTTCACAAAGAGACTGGCATCCATGTCAAGTTGGCTGCTGACCCAGGACACAACTGAGTCTGGAATATCTTCCTTACTGCGAGGTGAGAAGCCAAGGAAAAGAAAAGATTTTAAAATTACAGCGAATCCCAGGATATTAGTATCCTTTCGCCATTGAGCAAGGAGGTGTCGTTCTTGGACAGATAGTGTAAAATGGTCCCTGAGTTCATACTCATCAATGTGGCAGCTGATATGTGGGTATTTCATTCAATTACTCTTCTGTGTGTGCAAAACTTCCGAGAAGAGGAAGAACCGGAAGTTTTTGGAAGAAATTTATGAAAAAAAGCCGTTGCAAGGGGAGATTTTAAAGGAAATTAGCAATAACTTCCAGTGCCAATTTAAAAAACGGAAGTCCTACGGGGTGAAATCGCAGCTATGTTTTCATTACCCCCCTTCTGACTTTTTCACCCTTGCGGAGC
>JASJGV010000106.1:0-3405 GCA_033791325.1 Desulfobacterales bacterium
AACCGGGCCGATCTGAAATGCCGGTCCATATCATGCCCCCCCTCGAGCAGGGCTTCATAGTTTTCAAATCCGATACTGCAGGCTATGGACAAGCCTTTGGCCGACCAGAGCGAATACCTGCCACCGACCCAGTCCCAGAAATGAAACATGTTGCCCGGGTCAATGCCGAATTTTTCGATGGCTGCCTGGTTGGTGGAAATCGCCACAAAATGTCCGGCAATATACGATTCATCCTCGGCTTGAGACAGAAACCACTTCCTCGCCGAATCGGCATTGGTCATGGTCTCCTGAGTGGTAAAGGTCTTGGAAGCAATCAGGAATAGTGTGGTTTCCGGGTTCAGATGTTTCAATGTCTCCGTTATTTGGGTACCATCGATATTGGATATAAAATGGACGTTCATGCCTTGTCTGGCATACGGCTTCAGGCACTCGGTCACCATTCTGGGACCCAGATCCGAACCGCCGATCCCGACATTCACGATATCCTTGATTTTTTTTCCGGAATACCCGCGCCATTCTCCGGAATAGACACTGTTTGAAAAGGCTTTCATCTGTGCCAGAACGGCATTCACCTCCGACATGACATCCCGGCCATTGACCATCATGGGGCGATTGTGCCTGTTTCTTAAGGCCACATGAAGCACGGCCCGGTTTTCTGTTTCGTTGATGCTGTCACCCTGAAACATTTTTTCAATGGCATCAGCCAGGTGAACTTCCTCTGCAAGCTGAATGAGCAGACCCAGGGTTTTTTCCGTTAGGCGATTTTTGGAAAAATCCACGAGAAGATCCTTGAATCGAATGGAGAATTTTTCAAATCGCCGGGGATCTGAATGGAATAAATCTTTCATGTGGGTATCTTTAATCTCTTCAAAATGGGTCGCCAGCGCACGCCAGCTCATTGTTCGGGTAGGGTCTGTTTTTTTCAGCATGACATTACCTGTTTGTGTTGATGGAAGGTGTCAGTATTTTGTTGACGCGCTTAAGATAGTTCCTGTATATTTCAACTTATGATGAGCCATTTTTTCATAAAATACGGACAGATCGTTATGGGTACCCTATTCTGTCTCCTTGTTCAACAGAATATCCATGCTCAAACCCTCTACACCTGGAGCGATACCACGGGTACAATCCATATTTCCAAACAGAAGCCCCCGGTATACCAGCCCTTGGCAGACCAGATGCGCTATACGGCCAGACTTTCTCCCCAACCAAAATTTGAAACGTCACCGCCTGCCGAGATAGAAGCTGACACCGTTCTAAGAGCAACCAGGCAGGCAAAACTGGCCAGGAAACAGGCGGAGAATACCAGACAGGTCGCTGAAGATGCCATTCAAGAGGCCGATCAGGTTAAAAAAGAAACCGACGCCTTTCTTGAACCCTGGCGTAACAAAAAGCGGGTTACAAAAAGCAGGCTGCGACAGCTCGAAAGCCGTGTCCAAAAAGCCAACCAGCTCATTGCCAAAGCAGAGCATCTCATTGTGTCTGCCAACGAGGCCGAACAAAAGGCGCAAGCTGCGGAAAAAGAAGCCCGAAAAACCCAGGATAAATTTTTTCAATCCTACAGAGAAATCATTTCGAATTAGGGAACCTCGCAGCCATGCAAACAGACACATCACCGAAAAACCAGAAAAAAACCGTCTCTCCTAAAGAAAAAATCGAAGCACAACCACCCAATTTCATTCGTAATATCATCGAAGATGATTTTAAGACCAACAAATTCGGCAAGAAAGTGGCGACCCGCTTTCCACCGGAACCAAACGGGTACCTGCATATCGGTCATGCCAAATCAATCTGTCTGAACTTTGGCATGGCTGCCGAAAACGAGGGCACCTGCAATTTGCGATTTGATGACACCAACCCTAGCAAGGAAAATGTCGAATATGTCGACGCAATCCAGCAGGATGTACGCTGGCTCGGCTTCGATTGGGGGGAAAGACGCTTTTTTGCCTCGGATTATTTCGAACAGCTTTACGCCTATGCCTGTCAACTCATTGAAAAAGGAAAGGCTTATGTCGACAGCCTGAGTGCCGATGAGATCAGGGTCTATCGCGGCACACTGACCGAAGTGGGAAAAGAGAGCCCTTATCGTACGCGATCCATTCAAGAGAACATAGATTTGTTTCAGGGAATGCGCGCCGGCAAGTTTGAAGACGGCGCGCATGTTCTACGTGCAAAAATTGATATGACCCATCCAAACCTCCTGATGCGGGATCCCACACTATATCGCATCAGACGGGTCTCTCACCACAGAACCGGGGATGCCTGGTGCATATACCCCATGTACGATTTTACGCATTGCCTTTCAGATTCTCTTGAAGGAATCACGCATTCCCTCTGCACACTCGAATTCGAAAACAATCGGCAGCTGTACGATTGGGTTCTCGATGAACTGGCGGTTTATCACCCGCAACAGATTGAATTCGCGCGCCTCAATCTCACCTATACTGTTTTGAGCAAACGACGCTTGATCCAGCTCGTTGAAGAAAAACACGTCTCAGGATGGGACGATCCGAGAATGTTGACCATTTCCGGTCTGAAAAGACGGGGTTACACACCCGAAGCTATTCGGAATTTCTGTAAACGCATCGGTGTGGCCAGACGAGACAGCATGGTGGACATGGCCCTTCTGGAGTATTCTATCCGGGAAGACCTCAACAAAAAAGCCCCACGGGTGATGGGTGTTCTCAATCCTTTACGAGTCATCATCGATAACTATCCGGAAGGGCAGGTAGAAGAACTCAAGGCGGAAAACAATCCCGAAGACGCCGGCATGGGGTCCCGTATGCTGCCCTTTTCCCGGGAACTGTTCATCGAAAAAGAAGATTTTCTGGAAGAACCACCCAAAAAATTCTTTCGTCTGGCACCCGGCCGCGAAGTACGACTCAAGCACGCCTATTACATTACCTGCAATCATGTGGAAAAAGATGCGGCCACCGGAGAGATTCGGACACTTCACTGCTCCTACGACCCAAAAACGCGCGGCGGCTGGTCCGACGATGGTCGAAGGGTCAAGGGAACGCTTCACTGGGTATCTGCTCCGCACGCCCTGAAAGCAGAGGTCCGGCTTTATGAAAACCTCTTCAGCAAGGAAAACCCCAATGACCTGAAAGAAGGGGAGAGCTTTAAGGATTTTTTGAATCCAGAGTCATTGAAAGTGTTGAGCGCGTGTTATGTGGAACCAAACCTGGCAGAGGCAACGCCTGGATCTCGTTATCAATTCCTACGGAGGGGATACTTTTGTGTCGATTCGGTCGATACAACAAAAGACCATCCCGTTTTCAACCGCATTGTAACTTTACGGGATACCTGGGCGAAGATACAAAAAAGCAATAAGCGATAAGCTTTAAGCAATGAACACCTATCCTTGTAGCTGGGAAGCGAGAACGCTTGGAGGCTGGGATGCTG
>JASJGV010000107.1:0-15705 GCA_033791325.1 Desulfobacterales bacterium
TGCATCCACACTGGGGACAGGCGGATTTGATATGATAGCGTTTATCGTGACTGGTCATGGTTAAACCTCCTTTTAAAATCGTGATTAAAATATAATACTTCATATTTAGAAAGCAACAATCATACCACCTGCGTGGGAACAGGGTTGTCTTTTATAAAGTATGTGGGATGGGAATGGAACTTGTGCAATCCACAAAGTTATGGCATGTTTATTGTATCCACTAATGGCAATGTTTAAACAAATGTATCGTCAGACAAACCGGATTTTGACATAAGGAGGAAACCATGGCCCAGATTACACTCAAAGGAAACCCAATCCAGACATCGGGACGCTTACCATCTCCAGGATATGCCGCTCCTGACTTTTCATTGACCCAAAGGGACTTGTCCGACATGTCCTTGAGGGATGTTGCTGGAAAGCGTGTTGTCCTGAATATTTTTCCCAGTATCGACACGCCCACTTGTTCAGCCTCAGTTCGCCGGTTCAACACAGAAATCAGCGATCAGGAAAATGCTGTTGTTTTGTGTATTTCCCGGGATTTGCCCTTTGCACATGACCGGTTTTGTGAAGCAGAAGGCATTAAAAATGCTATTTCATTGTCCGAGATGCGTCACCGGGACTTTGGTGAAAAATATGGTCTGGCGATCCTGGATGGCCCCCTGGCCGGCTTGTTGGCCAGAGCCGTGGTAATTTTGGATGAGTCCGGAAAGATCATTTACTCGGAGCTCGTCAGTGAGATTGCGTCGGAGCCGGACTATGAAAAGGCCCTGAATGCCCTAAAAAATGCAGCCAGTGTTGATGCCTGTACCTCAAGCTTTACGGCTGAGCATGCCAGAGGAGAAGGGGAAGACGACGTGTGTGATGACGGGAGAGCCGGTTAGACCCTAATGTTGCATAAACAACATGGCAATATATTGATAATATAATGAAAAAAGTGATTCAATACAAGGGCATCAATCACCTGGCCATGGTCACACGGGATATGGATCGTACAATTCGATTCTGGCGGGATTTCCTGGGTATGCGACTGGTGGCTGGCCTGGGAACGGGAAAGTACCGGCATTATTTTTTCGATATTTCAGAGAATGACATGATTGCTTTTTTCGAATGGCCCGATGTAGAAGCCATTCCCGAAAAAGACCACGGGGTTCCTGTGAAAGGGCCCTTTGTATTTGATCATGTGTCCATTGCCGTTGAAACCGATGCAGACTTGTGGTTACTGAGAGACAAGTTTGAGGCGGCCCAGATGTGGATCTCCGAAATTATTGACCATGGATTCATCCATTCTATTTATGCTTTTGATCCCAACAACATCCCCATTGAATTCAGCGCGCCAGTAACACATGTCGATATTCGTAAAAAGCCAAGGATGTTGGACAAACAGCCGTCAGATACGGCCCTGGAAGGATCGGAGCCAGTGCAAGGTCACTGGCCGTCAACCAAGAGCCGGGCAGATACTGTCGATATGAAGGTCTATCCTGGAGAAGGCAGGGTTTTTAACGACACCCGGAACAGGGCGGAATGAAAAATATTAAGACCAGAAAAGAAAAAGATTCCCTGGGCAGTGTAGAAATCCCGGTAGATGCCTACTATGGGGCCCAGACTGAACGGGCCCGGCAAAATTTTACAGATAGCGGACTTAGGCTGCCAAGTGTTTTTATCCGATCGCTTGCGACCATCAAACGGTTTGCAGCCGCTGCCAATAGAGACCTGCAGCTCCTGGACTCGAAAACGGCCGATATCATCATGACCGCTGCCCAGGAAGTGACTGACGGCAAATTCGATGATGCATTTGTGGTGGATCTGTTTCAAACAGGGTCAGGCACATCCACGAACATGAATATGAACGAAGTGATCGCTTCCAGGGCAAATGAACTGCTCACGGGTAAAAAAAGCGGCAGGTCCCCGGTTCATCCAAATGACCATGTGAATCTGGGGCAGTCTAGCAACGATGTCATTCCCAGTGTTATCCACGTGGCCGGGTTGACGAGCATAAACAACGAATTGAACCCGGCTCTGGAAAAACTCCAGACAACCTTGATGCAAAAAGCATCTGAATTTGCCGGTATCCGAAAAATTGGCAGAACCCACCTTCAGGATGCTGTCCCCATTTATCTGGGTGATGAGTTTGGCGGGTATGCCCGGCAGGTTGCCCTATCCATTAAACGGATTGAAAATGCTTCTGAAAATCTCAGGGAGCTTCCTCTGGGCGGGACAGCTGTGGGTAATGGATTGAACACGCACCCGAAGTTTGCCGATTGTGTGATTCAGATGCTGTCGGCCCACCTGAAAATCGATTTTTCGGAAGCTGCTCATCCTTTTGAGGCACAGAGTGCCAGGGATGCAGCCGTCGAGATGAGCGGTGCATTGAAGACCACAGCGGTCAGTTTGACAAAAATTGCAAATGATATCAGGTGGCTTGCATCTGGCCCGCGTTGTGGCCTCGGTGAAATCCGAATACCGTCACTGCAACCGGGGTCCTCCATCATGCCGGGCAAAGTGAACCCCGTCATACCGGAATCGGTTCTGCAGATTGCAGCCCAGGTGATGGGAAACGATCTCACCATCACCCTGGCAGGCCAAGGCGGCAATTTCGAGTTGAATGTTATGATGCCGGTAATGGCTTACAATCTGCTGCAATCCATATCGATTCTTTCCATCGGTGCCCGTTCTCTTGCGGAAAAGTGCATCCAGGGGATCAGGGCCGATGTGGAAAAGTGTACGTTTTATGTCGACAAAAGCCTGGCACTGGCAACCTATCTGGTTCCACAACTGGGTTATGACAAGGCTGCTGCTGTTTCTAAAAAGGCTCATGTCTCCGGGAAACGTATAGCGGACGTGGTACTGGAAGAGGGTATTATGACCCAGAAGGAACTGGACAAACTTATCAGGTGAGACCCATGGATACCGACAGTTATATTATTCAGTGTACCAATTGCAAAACCAGGAACCGGATACCCAAAAGTCGTGTGAAAGATGGGCCTGTTTGCGGGAAATGCCGCAGTAAATTGCCACAGCTTTCAGCGGCTCAACACCCGGTGATGGTGACGGACCGGTCGTTTCAGGAAGACGTTCTGGCATATCCGGGGGTGGTGCTTCTGGATTGCTGGGCTGCATGGTGCGGGCCCTGCAGTATGATGGCACCCCTCATGGATCAACTTGCGAGGGAGTTTTCCGGACATGTCAAGGTGGCCAAGCTCAATATCGATCAAAATCCTATGACGGCGGCCCGTTACCATGTGCTGAGCGTACCGACACTGCTCTTTTTCAAAAACGGCAGGGTCGTGCATACCTTAGCCGGGGCATACCCCAAACCCGAGATCGAACGACAACTTCGGGCCATGCTGTAAGGCATCGAACATGAAAATATTGATAACCGGCGGAAGCGGTTTTGTAGGGAACTTCTTGTCGCGATATCTTGTGGAGAGGGGCCACCATGTTATTGCCACAGGCACACGCCCCCTTCATAGCCTTGGGAACAGTGAAAGATTTGCGTATCTTTCGGTCGACACCACTGTTGCCGGACCCTGGCAGGACCGTATCAGCGAGGTCGATGCCGTTATCAATCTGGCAGGGCAAAATATTTTCCGCTACTGGACAGAAGCAGCCAAGCACCGGATCCATGACAGCCGTATTTTGACCACCCGAAACCTGGTGCAGGCCATGGGAAAAAAACAGGGTCAAATCCTCCTCAGCACCTCTGCTATTGGTTATTACGGTGACCGGGGCGATGAGTTCTTGGAAGAATCATCAAGCCCGGGAGACGATTTTCTTGCCGGTGTGAGTGTGGACTGGGAGAAGGAGGCCGTTCAGGCGCAAGTCAAGGGTGTCCGCGTTGCCCTGCTTCGTTTCAGCGTCATTCTCGGTAAAGATGGGGGCGCTCTGGTGAAGATGCTGCCCGCTTTTAAATACTTTGCCGGGGGGCCCATGGGGTCGGGCATGCAATGGTTTTCCTGGATGCATATTCAGGATCTGGCGGCTGTTGTGGAAATGATCCTCCTGAACGAGGACATGGTGGGGCCCTTTAACTGCTGCTCTCCCCATCCGCATAGAAACCACATTTTTGCCAAGGCCCTGGGGAAAGCTTTGGGCCGACCGGCTTTCTTGAAAATACCCGGGTTTGTCGTAAAACTGATCATGGGTGAGATGGGAAATGTCCTTCTGGGCAGTCAACGATGTGTTCCCCAAAAACTCCAGCAGCATGGATTCGAATTCCAATACCCGGTTCTTAACAATGCCTTGGAGAACCTTTTGAATGATTGAAAAAAACGATTTCACCACTCTTAACGGCCAGGAATATCAAGAGATTACGGCCTATGATCGCTTACGCATGCCCCGCCATAGCATGGACTGGTCCAATGTTCCGCACCAGATCAAATCATACCCGGCACTACCAACGGTTCTGCTTGACAAGGAGGTCGGCTTGACGGAAAAGCCGTTTTGGCAGGTCATGCAAGGAGCGATCAGTCCGTTACGCATGACAACTTTTGACATCCCATCCTTGTCTGCAGTTCTTGGCCTGGCATATGGTTACACAGCCCGGCAACGGGCAGGCAGTCAGACATATTTGTATCGCAGCGCCCCATCCGCCGGTGCCCTGTATCCCGTTGAGGTCTATTTTTCCGGTGAAAGCATAGCGGGTTTGCAGCCAGGCCTTTTTCACTATAATATCCAGGATTTTTCTCTCCAGCAACTGCGTGGTGAAGATGCTATCGCGTCTATTGCTGCAGCACTCGGCACGCCGAAGTCAGTAAGTGCCTGGGCCTCATTTATTATCAGCGGCATATTTTTTCGAAGCGCCTGGAAGTACCGAAAAAGGGCATTTCGATATGTGCTGTTGGATACAGGGCATCTGCTGGAAAACCTGGTGTCTTCTCTGGCATACATGGGTGTGACCTGTTCGGTGCGGTATGATTTTGATGACGAACGCCTATGTTCCCTGGTGGGGCTGGACAGGCACAAAGAGGCTGGCTTTGCCATCGTGGATGTTCATCTGGACAAGACACGGGATAGCATTGAGCCGACAGGTTCTTCGGTTGAACCACCCGTGGCTCTTGATGCAGGAGTGATGGGTGCCGGTCGCGTGTCTTCCCGTGAGAAGACATATGAAGCCATCGAAGGCATTTACCATACGAGTTCTGAACTTCGGAAACCGGGCCACCCGGGTGGCAATGTCTCTTTGGTCACCCTGCCGGAGCCCCAGGAATGGTATCCTGTCAGGCATCAGGATGTGAAAGTTCGTGAAGCTGACTTTGCCGGTGTTGTCCAGGGGCGGCGTTCCAGAAGGAATTTTGTCAGGGAGCCCATACCGGTCAGATCTTTTATGAACCTGTTATCCCTGGTGGGTACAGTACCCAGTTCCGACATAAGCGTCGAACCTTGTGTAGCACCCGTGACAACTGGATTTATCGTGGGTCATGTCGAGGGATTCGACCAGGGTTTTTACCAGTTAGCCTATGAAGACAGGGCCTATGGTCTTCTTAAATCAGGATCTTATGTCGAGGCAATGGCCGGTGTTTGCCTGGATCAGCTGTGGCTTGCCAACGCCGGTGCCCTTTTTCTGTTTATGACAAATTTGAAGACCTTGGATGATGCTTACGGGGCCAGGGGATACCGCTATGCCATGATGGATGCCGGCAGACTCGGTCAGCGTTTGTATCTGGGGAGCACGGCGCTGGGTTTGGGTTGCTGCGGTATCGGTGCATTCTATGACCATGAAGCCCGGTCGCTATTAGACCTCAATGACGACAGCTACCTGTTGTATCTGGTGGCCGTGGGAAACATAAAAAAACAAAATTAATTGGGAAAAAATGCGACACACATTTCGCATATAAGCGACACTGTCGCGTCATATAAATTTGCAGCGCAAATTTATTTTTCAATAGCCTGAAATTCTTTCATGAACTTCCGATCAATTGCATCCTTGATGAAAAAAGCCAGTTTTCCGTCCAGTAGAAGCCATTTTTTCCGCAGAACCCCCTTGCCACCCCCCACGTTGAAGATCAGGAGGTAATCTCCACCCGGATCAAAAGGCTGTAGCGGCCTGCCGTCCAAAGCCGCCATGAGATTGGCATAGAGTACGGGGTTTTCACGAACCGCATAGACACCCACTTTGTCGAGTGGCTGGGGCTCAAAATAAATACAGTCGCCCCCGCCAAAAATGTCCGGGTGGGCAGTAGACTGAAGGTAGGCATTCACCAGAAGGCCTCCGTCAGGACCTGTGGGCAATCCGGAATTTTTGAACAGGCGGTTTGGCATGACCCCCAGCGCCAGAAAAATAACATCGAGGTCATGGCGTTCACCCGATGCCAGGATAACTGTTTTGGATTCGATTGTTTCGGCATAATTTCCAGACAGGATGCGGATGCCACGCCGGGTAAGAGACTTCTTTACTCTGGTCCGGACTTTTTCCGGAAACCGTGACATGAAACGCTTGCCGGAAAAGATTTTTATCTCGGGCGGAATCTTTTTACTGTCCTGTGTCAGTTGCCAGACATTACCTGCGATTTCGGCAGAGGATGGGCCGCCACCGACGATGCCGATGGTGATTTTTTTTCGGGAAGACAACTCAAGAATTCTCCTTTGTGCTTCCAGCAGTCGTTCGATGGGTTTGGCCGAGTAGATATCCCCTTTTATTTCAGATAGATTCAGCAGGGGGACATAACTGCCGGTATTGAAAGAGATGACATCGTAGGTGATTTGATCGCCGGATTCGAGAAAAAGGGTTTTGGCTATGGGATCGACGCCGGTGGCTTTTCCAAGAATAAACGTGCCCCCCTGCTTTTCCACAACGTGCCGGGTGGCGAACCGGATATCTTCCGGTGTGTAGGTGTTCCCCAGCATGCCGGGCCCCATGCCCGAGTAATAGTGGTATTCTGAGGGGCCAACTACGGTGACCCGGTAACCTTTTTCCACAAAAGTGTGAAGCTTTGCCAGGGTTACCATGTGGGCATGTCCGCCACCAACGAGAACGAGATGCTTGGTCATTTTTTCGATCCTTTATCTGTATTTCAATCATGGCGCCCAACACTGGCAGGGCGTGAAAAGACCATTTATGGATGGATACTAGTTACAGGTCGTTGAATAAATTTCCTAACTGTTCCAGATGGGTTCTCTCCTCCTGTGCAATTTTTTGCAAAACTGATTTGCTTTGCTTATCTCCTCCCTTTTCGGATGCCCTTGTATACAGGTCCAAGGCCTGGGCTTCGATGGACATGGCCAGTGATATGACGTCCCCTGGTGATTCCAGGTCCGGTTTTATCATGGCGATTTATTCATCAGTTGTGAGACCTCCCTCGACAGCGGGTACAGCAATTTCACTGTCAAAGGACTCCCGGTCGACATTCTTTCCGGAGACTAACAGGTATTCATCAAAGAGTCGGTCCTGGTGTTTGATCTCTATATCAGACAACTTCAGGAAGAGGTCCCTAACCGGGACGGCTTGCACTTTTTTGGTCATGGAGAGGTAAAAATCACGTAATCCTGCTTCAAGAGAATAGGCTATCATCAGAGTGTCTTCAGGTGATTCCGTGCCATCGAAAAGCGCCAGGCCCTGTTCTTCAGGGCCCATTGCAACCGGGTTGTCCCATGCCTTGATACCCCCCGCCATATTCATGACGTTTTCAAACCCTTTTCCCGCAAGCATCTGCGAAGCCACACGGCTTCGCCCGCCTACGGCTCAGTATACCAGTGTTGGTTTGGAAGGATCCAGTTCGTCCAATCGTTTGTCGAGTTCGGCAATGGGGATGAGTTTCGCACCTGGAATATGCTGGGCTTTATATTCACTTGGTTGACGGACATCCACAAGATTATAGGCATTTGGATTCTGATCAGCCATGATGTTTCTAGCTTTCGATCCGGAAATAGATTTTACGGGTGTTAAAAATTGTCTCCAACGCATGATTTCTCCCTGTTATTAGATTAACGGCATAATGTTTGCATTAAAAATAGTAATACATTATCCTTTCAGTCCTGGGATATGTGCCATTTTTTGATATCATAACCGTATCTGGGAAAGGAGTTTGATATGATTTTAAGTGAGTACAAAAATATCATCAAGTTTGCAATGGAAAATGAGGTTGAGGCCCAAAAATTTTATGAGGAAGCCGCCCAAAAGGTTCAAAGCACGCAGCTGAAAGAGATGTTTACTGACTTTGCGCAAGAGGAAAAGAAGCACCGGGAGATTTTGAAGCAGGTTTATATCAGCAACCGCATGGGTGACTATTTTCATGAAGGTCAGGATTATCATATAGCCGAAGATGTGGATTTGCCGGTTCTTTCGACAGATATGAAGCCGGCCGATGCCATAGCCCTGGCCATGAAGAAGGAAGAGGCGGCCATGGCTCAATACACGGAGCTGGCGGATTCATGTCCGGAGCCGGATAAAAAGAAAGTCTTTCTGGATCTGGCAGCCATGGAAAGGGGACATAAACTCAGGATGGAAAACGCTTTCGTCGATATCGGTTTCCCGGAGGTCTGGTAAACATGTCACTTCGATTTGGACCCATTCAGATTGATAGACAGGCGGATTATTTCGAATTTCTGGATGCATGTCCGGAAAAGGCATCGGATTACAGTTTCCTCAATTTGTGGAGCTGGGCGGACATATACGGGCTCGAGTGGGCCTGGACACCTGAATTGGTATGGATCCGGCAGTCGCGTCCTGTTGAAAAATACTGGGCGCCTGTAGGCGATTGGAAGAGCATTGACTGGGCAGAAATACTTCGACTTCATTTCAGTGGTAATGTGTCTTTTGGCCGTGTTCCGGAAGCGTTGTTGGAACTATGGCGGCAGATTACCGGTATCAAGCGTGACACCCAACCATCGAGGGGGCACTGGGACTACCTGTATTCGGTAACGGAACTTGTCGAACTGAAGGGGAATAAGTATCACAAGAAAAAGAACCTCCTGAATCAGTTCAGCAAGCGATACGACTATCAATACAACCCTCTGACGCCGGACAATATTCATCAGACCATCCAAATGCAGGAGAACTGGTGTACCTGGAGGGATTGTGCATCCCAGGCAGCTCTTGATTCGGAAAACCAGGCTATTTCAAGCGTACTCAACAATTGGCAACGGTTTCATCGTTTGATGGGCGGTGCCATAATGGTTGAAACAGACATGGCCGCCTATACGGTGGCAGAAAGACTTTCTGAAGACACGCTGGTCATCCATTTTGAAAAAGGGGACCATGATTTCAAGGGCATATATCAGGCAATCAATCAGATATTTCTCGAAAACGCAGGTCAGGGATTTACAATGGTGAATCGGGAGCAGGACCTGGACAGTGAGGGGTTGCGAAAAGCCAAGTTGTCTTATAACCCGGTCGGGTTTCTTAAAAAGTTTGATGTGGAACTGTCCGTGCAGCAAAACTGATCGATGGTTTTCATGACGTTTCGATCATCCGCTTCAACATTTCAGGATCGAATTCTTCGATTAGTTTGCCCCGTTCAATAAAATCATCGATGGCTGCAAAGGTGCTGTTATAGCTCATCATTAACGCGGTCATCTTGCTGAGAACGGGATCTTCCGTGCCCAGGACATTCTTTGTTCTGGAGAGAAGGGCTTTCCCGGCCTCGAAGTGTGTTGCTATTTCCTTACGCATTTTTTTCCGGGCCTGATGTCTTTTTTGCTCATTGATGATAATGGGCAGCAATCTCTGGACGGAAAATTCAACCAGGGCGTCGCGCGGGGCATTGTGGCTCTTGGAAACGGTTTCGAGGGAGCGAAGCGATTTGCGACTGATCACAAATGTTTTCTGAACCCGGTTTTGTGTACGCACGTTTGTATTTTTCAACTCCCGGGCGATGGCTTTCAGGGAGCTCATGTCTTCCACAAGATGGTCGAATAGAGATTTTTGTTTGATTCCCAGGTGGGTTGCAACGATACTGATAGCCCCGATACATTCGTCGGTCAGCTTAAAGGTTGCCCGAACCGATTGACGACCTCGCAAGTCGGATGTGGTGGTTTGGGGCAGGGAAATACCGATGGTCCACTCTTCGTTGTTAGCCATATTATCGTCTCCGTTGATATTTATTTCATTACTTTATTTTAAATATTATTTTAAATAATGCAACAGTTTTATAAGGTGCCGCGCTGAGGAGCGGTTGGAAGTTGACCAAATAATACATAGTGGCTCAAATTAACCACATAGGCCTTTCTTGAACCCCAACAGCAAGCGAACCAAGAGGTGATAAAATGAAACACATGGGAACTATGTTGATGAGAAAGGGACCTTTTGAAGAAATCGTCATGGGCAACACGGCCCTGGTTCGCGCCATGGTCGAAGTGGGTACGCGTGTGGTTACGTCTTATCCTGGATCGCCTACGCCTGAAATTGCCACAGCCATCCAATCCATACCTCAGGAAGATCGCTCTTTCTATTTTGAATTTTCAATCAATGAAAAGGTTGCCACGGAAGTGGCTTTCGGGGCTGCTATCAATGGGCATTTGTCCACTGTATTTTTCAAGAGTGTGGGCTTGAATGTGGCTTCTGACACCTTTGTCCAACTCAGTCTCATGAATATCATCGGTGGAATGGTGGTGGTTCTGGGTGATGACCCTGGTGCAAATTCATCTCAAAATGAACAGGACAACCGGCACTTTGCTCACATGAGTTACACGCCGATGCTGGAACCTTCGAATCCCACGGAAGTGTATGCTTTTTACAAGGAAGCGGCAAGGTTGTCCCGGGAATATCGCATGCCGGTCATTTTGCGACTTACGACCCATGTCTGCCATGCAAAAGAGAAAGTGGCCTTTTCAGCGTTCACACCCATGCCGCAGGATGATACCTCCCGTTTCGATGTGGCCAACGGCCCTTACATTCCACTCACCACAGAGGCATTGATAAAAAAAAGGAAGGCTATTCGCAAGTTGGCTGAGATCGAGACTGTCGCCGATGATTCAGCATTGAACCTGCTGATTGACAACCAGAACAGGAACAGGGGTATTGTTACCATGGGGCTCCCGTATCTTTCACTGATGGATGTTCTGGAAAAGGCGAGTCGGAAACCGGACATCCTGAAACTTGGGTTTGTTCATCCCATTCCCCGAAAACGTATTGAAGCGTTTGTGAGATCCCATGATGAAGTGAAAATTCTGGAGGAATTGGATAATGTTCTGGAAAAAGATATCAAATCATTGGCCTACGATGCCGGTTTGAAAACACGTATCCTGGGAAAAGGGGATCTTGGGGCATGGATCGGCGAATACACTTCGGACAAAGTCCAGGATGTGCTGGCAGACACCTGGCCGGATATGTTTCCCGCCAGAAACCCGGAGCCCGAGCTGCCGGAGATGGTATTGGGCCGTCCCCCTCAGATGTGCCCTGGATGTGGTCATCGCAGCGCATTTCATGCCATCAAGAAAGTCCTGTCCAGTCAGGACATTACGGTTGCCGATATCGGTTGCCACACCTTAGGCTATCTCCCTCCCTATGAGATGGGACAGGTCATGATGTGCATGGGCGCCTCCCCGGGTATCGGATCTGGTCTCTCTCTCTTTAATCGTTCGAGAAAGGTGGTTGTTTTTTTAGGAGATTCAACCTTTTTTCATGCGGGTTTGCCGGGCATTCTCAATTCTGTTTTCAACCAGCACCCCATCACCTTGATACTCATGGAAAATGGCACCACGGCCATGACTGGTCACCAGGATCATGCAGCAGTGGGGGAAAATTTCAATGGCCCCACGAATAAGGTTCCGGTGCGGCAGGTGCTTGAAGGCCTTGGTGTTAAGCATATCTACGAAGTCGATACATACCAGCAATCCATATTAACAGAACGCGTTAAAACGGCTGTTTCGAATCCGGAATTCAGTGTGGTCATCGCAAGACATCCCTGTATGCTGAAGTTTACACGAAATGCACGAAGAAAATCTGGGTATCAGGCCAAACAGGTCCATATCGATCAGGAATTGTGTAACCAGGTGCACGTCTGTGTGGCATCTTTCGGGTGCCCGACATTTACCCGGCACAAGGACGGGACGGTGACAATCAATCGGGATCTTTGTATCGGAGATGGGTCTTGTCTTCAGACCTGTCCGACAAAGGCGATAGAAAAGCCGAGGTGATTAAAATAGGGTCCGAGGGTGATACACGGGTTGGAGGGTGGCCGCCAGCTGTTAGCGGCGAGCACCTAACAGCCTACAGTCTAACCTGCTAAAAAGCTAAAGTGGGTTCGAGGGTGATACAAGGGTTCGAGGGTTGCTGACGGCTAATAGCAGATAGCAGCGCCCCAGCGTTCAAGCATTATAGCATCCCAGCATTTAAGGGGGCTATCAGCTTAAAGCTTATCGCTTGCAGCTTACAACTGGAGATATCCAATGAAATCTTTTAATGTTTATATGATAGGCGTCGGCGGACAGGGGATCGGTCTTTTGAGCGAGGTCCTCCTGAGGGCGGCCGATTATGCCGGCTTTCGGGTTAAGGCTGTGGATACGCACGGTTTGGCCCAGAGGGGTGGTGTCGTCGTGTCCAACCTGCGTATGGGGGACAATGTGTTTTCTCCTCTCATACCAGGGGGGGAGGCAGACCTGGTTGTGGCACTGGAACGTCATGAAGCCATGCGCGGGTTGAGGATCGCTTCCAGGGACGGCAGCACACTGGTCTACTATAACACGGTCTGGCAACCCCTGGATGTCCGTATAAGTGCTGCGGCAGAGACACAGGTCTCAGATATTCACCGGGTGTGTCAGGCCCGAAATATTAAAGACTTTGTTGTTTACCACCCAGCTCTTGAAGACATTCGTATGCAGAATATTGCTGTTCTGTCCATGATTTTTAACAATGCGTTAGTACCGGGTGTCCAGGGAAAGCATTATAGGAATGCCATGACAGATTTACTTCAGGGGGCAACCTTGAAACAGAACCTGAAGCTTTTTGAGGAGGGAGTGTAATGGGAAAACAAATTGTCACGCTATTTTGACCCTATGATTTTGGCCTGGGTCAAAAAATTTATATTGAAAGTGGCCCCAGAAAGGGTGACTGGGAGGTCGTCGGGATGACCGATCGAAAAATCAAGCTTCAATGCCCCATCAGTTTGAAAACCTTTGAATGGAACTGTTTCTGTTACTTTGCCGGGGAACAAACGGATGCGGAGTGGCCCCGGAGGGACGAGGATGCTTGATGGAGAAAAAACAGGATCAAATACTTTTCGTGTAAGGATATGGGTTCCTGACACGACATATAAAATAAAGGGTTCGAGGGTCCGAGGGTGATACAAGGGTTGGAGGGTGGCTGACAGCTGTTAGCGGAGAGCACCTAACAGCCTACGGTCTACCTGCTAAAAGGCTAAAGAGGGTCGGAGAGTTGGAGGTTTTGAGGGTTGAAGGGTAGCTGATAGCCATTGGCTATTCGCAACCTAACAGCCTAAACACCTAACAGGCTATAAGTATAGGAGTCGGAGATGACAGATTTTGATTATGATATCGGTATCATCGGTGGTGGCGCAGCCGGGTTGACGGTTGCCTCGGGTGCTGCCCAGTTAGGCGCCAAGGCCTTGCTAATTGAGAAAGAGCCGTCCCTGGGGGGGGATTGCCTTCATTTCGGGTGTGTTCCCAGTAAAACCCTGATTCACTCGGCCCATGTGTATCATTTGATGCAGCATGCAGAAAGGTTTGGTCTGCCCAAGGCCAGTATCCCGCCGGTTGATTTTAAGCAGATTGCTAATCGCATCCAGAAAGTCATCGCAACCATCCAGCACCATGATTCGGAGGAGCGGTTTTGTGGATTGGGGGCCAAGGTTATTTTCGGCGAAGCCGTTTTTACGGATGAACATACCATCGATCTGGACGGTAAACCGCAATCCGCTAAACACTGGGTTATCGCTACCGGTTCGTCGCCTGTTGCACCGCCAATACCTGGCTTACATGACACGACGTTTTTGACCAATCGGGAGATTTTCTCCCTCGATCATCTTCCGGAAAGCATGGTCATTTTGGGTGGCGGACCTATTGGCATCGAAATGGCTCAGGCATTCAATCGTCTGGGAACAAAGGTGAGCGTGGTGGATCGGTCTGATCAGATTCTGGGGAAAGAAGACAAGGACATGGCTGACATGGTGGCATCGGTCATGGAAGACGAAGGTGTGACATTTTTCCTGGAAGCATCTATTGAGGAGGTCCTGGAAAACAAAGGACGTAAATCTGTCAAAATAATTGACAGTTCCGGCAAGAGCAGGGTTTTGAACCCTGAGGAGATTCTCGTTGCCATGGGCAGGGCGCCCAATGTGCAAAACCTGGGTCTTGAAGCCATCGGCGTGGCCTATGATCGCTATGGTATTACCGTGGACAAACGAATGCGAACCAATCACAAGCATATCTATGCTGCAGGGGATGTGAGTGGCGGTTTCCAGTTTACGCATGCTGCCGGTTATGAGGGGGGCATTGTCCTGAGCAATGCGATTTTTCGACTGCCGAGAAAAGTTGACTATACCTATCTGCCCTGGTGTACCTATACCGACCCTGAACTTGCCAGTATCGGCATGAATGAAAAAACAGCCAAGTCCAAGGGTCTTGACTACACAGTCTGGATCGAGGAGTTCAAAGACAATGACAGGAGTCTGGCCGAGGATGAAACAACCGGACAAATAAAGATGATCCTCGATGCCAAGGAAAAACCGCTCGGTGTGCAGATTCTGGGGCCAAGAGCGGGCGACCTGCTAAGTGAATGGGTGGCGATTCTGAATGGAAAGGTAAAGTTGTCTACGCTGGCGGCAGCTGTTCACCCTTATCCAACCATCGGCGAGATCAACAAAAGGGTTGCCGGCAGTTTTTTTTCACCCAAGATATTTTCGAAAAAGGTACAGAAAGGTTTGAAATTCTTTTTTCAATTAAAGGGGCGGGCGTGTTCGCTACGCGAGGATTAAAATAATCTTATATTTTTTATTTTGCGGAACTATAAACAGAAAGCAGGTGTATGCTCTGGTCGATGGATAATCCATGTGCAACCGTGAAAAACTCGTTCTAAAGTGTCTGTAATGCCGAACATGGCCAAGATTTAAATACAATTTTATATTTAAGAAATCGAGGATGAGATTTTTCGATAAGTGTCATGCTGTTCGGCATAACAGTCACTAAAGAACTCAGACAGTTTCACGATCTCACAGGGATCACCCATCGACCTTAGGGTGTTGACCTTCTTGGGGCTATCCGTCTGTTATTTTAAAATTGATTCTATAGTCAACATAAGAATAATCTCTAGACCAATAAGCGGAGGGGAGAGGTAAATGGAAGAGTATTACAAACGTGAAGATCTACCCAAGTTCGGTGAAATCGGGAAAGAAGCGCCTCAGATGGCAAAAAAATATTTTGAGTATTATAATGAGGTGTTTTCGGAAGGTGAATTGACCTTGAGAGAAAAATCTCTGATTGCCCTGGCGGTGGCGCATGCCATTCAGTGCCCATACTGCATCGACTCCTTTACCCAGTCGTGTTTGGAACGGGGATCGAATATGGGGGAGATGACGGAAGCTGTTCACGTGGCCACCGCTATTCGGGGAGGCGCCTCTCTTGTGCACGGTATTCAGGCGCGTAATATCGCGGATAAGTTGTCCATGTAAACATTCGTGTATGGAACTACCATCGGGGTCTGGCTGGGTTTGGACGTTTATACCGCTTGTCATAATAATGTTCCGAAAATAGGATGGCGGCATAAGGGTTTGTAGCAGAAAAACGGTCCTCAATCGGAACGTTTTTCTGACAACC
>JASJGV010000108.1:0-3834 GCA_033791325.1 Desulfobacterales bacterium
GCTGATGTTGGCCAAAAAGTTTGCCAAGGCCGAAAAGCAATTTTACAAATCCCTTGAGCTCAACGAACAATTTTCTGAAGCGCATAATAGCCTGGCCTATACGCTGAGAAAGCAGGGTTCGAAATATTACGCGGAATCGCTGAAGCATTACAACAGGGCCATTGAATTAAAACCCGGCATGGCCGAAGCGTATATGTATCGGGGGGTGTTGCACATGCAGATGGGCAACCGGCAACTTGCCCTAGAAGACCATCAAAAGCTCGTAGACTTGGGCTCAGTACTGGCCGTTGAATTGGAATACGTCATAATCGAAGGCCGTGAAAAAGAGCCTGAACAATTTTTTGGTGTATCGGGTAACGTCAGTTAGCTGGTACCCATCCACAAAGGGTCTTTTCGCACCCTGCCGGCGTTAAAAGGCATGATTCAACGCCTCAAAAAATCACCCTGTTCCTGAGGGTTGAATCTGCCTTCCGTTTAGGCAAAACACGAAAACCCCTATTTCTGGACGGATACTAGCGAATGAATCTTTGGATCGATTTCCCAAAAGGGCAGGACGGAGACTAGCATATGAGCGCAATTATGGCCAAGATTTTCAGCTATTGTACGACCAATATAAATCCGCCAGGAGAATTGCAGATCAATCGGTGGCTTGAAGAAAATCCGGACATCGAAATTGTCGATATGCTTCAATCTGAATCCATGGTGGCCCAAGAAAACCGAATTGAGCGCAATTTGACCATCACCTTGCTTTTTCGGCAACCGGGTTCTGATAGACATGACATCTCTTGAAACGGTATCATATTACCTTGACACCATTTTTTTTCATTAGAGCAATAATATCATCTAATTGTGCTGTCGAACAGTCATCGATATGGTAAACTTTCTGGCCGCCGTCCACAAACCTGAGCGTCAAATGCCTATGTTCGTCCAGCCGGGCTTGATGAACGTAGCTATCATTGAGCCATGGTTTGAGTACCTGAATAAAGTCAATAAGCGTGCATGTGTTCATGGGATACAATTTTCTCCATTATCGTGTTGATCACTTAAAGCAGAGGTTAACTAACGTGTTTTAATCGAGCCGATGGTCGTTATGTCGCCGGTACTGGATCGATGAACGATGACCAGTTCTCCTGATGCAGGATAGATGCCGGTCAGGGCCGTGATGTTGACCTGATGGGTAACGAGAACGATTGGCCGGTCAAGGTTCTGCCTTGCTATCCATTCAGTTAACATTCTGGTTTGTGATTCTCGACGCTCGTATCGCTGAAAAAAGGAGTTTAATGCCGCAAGTTCCTCGACCGGCCCAAGCCCGAGTAATTTTGCCGTTTCCATGCAACGGCACCATTGGCTCGAATAGACCTGTGCACTATTAATTCCTTGCTCATGAAAACGATCGCCAATTTTTTCAGCCTGATCGCGGCCCTCTTCCGACAAATTTCTTTGGGTCGCGCATTGACCGAGCTCAAACTGAGGAGGATCACCCGTTCCCGGGGCGATGGCATGACGTAAGAGCGCAAGGTGTTCGCCCGATTTCAGCATCTTCCACAGCTGTGCGTCGTCATCTGAAGAAAACGCTGAAACACTGCAAAAAAGACAAAATATTGTCACGAGAACAACCATTCGAAATCGTAATGGCAAACGCGTATGTATTTCATTTTTTTGCATGATCTTGATTTTCGTTTTGGATAGTTTGAGCGTTTATACCGCTTGTCATAATAATGTTCCGAAAACAGGATGGTGGCATAAGGGTTTGTAACAGAAAAACGGTCCTCAATCGGAACGTTTTTCTGACAATCCCTATAAAGCATAATCTAATACACGTGGGCAATTTTTCAATAGGAGTGAAGATGAAATCTGTTAGCCAGTCTAAAATACGCGGCGCGCTTTTAGGGCTTGGCATAGGCGACGCACTTTCCATGCCGGTCCACTGGTATTACAATCGCTGGGCGCTTGAAAATGATTATGGACAGGTCGTGGATTATCTAAAACCGCGCAACCCCCATCCGGACAGCATCCTCTGGCGTTCCCAGTACAAAGCGTCTAATGCCAGGGGCGAAATTCTTCACGACCAGGCGCGATACTGGGGTAAAAGAGGCCTACACTATCACCAATTTCTGGAAGCGGGAGAAAACACCTTAAATGTCAAAATTTGTCGACTGCTCGTCGATTCTTTGAATCAAAATCGGGCTTATGACGCCAACGATTTTCTAAACAAATACATCGCCTTTATGACGACCCCAAACAGCCACCGCGACACCTACATCGAAGAGTATCATCGCAATTTCTTTGCTAACTACGCGTCCGGGATTGCGCCACATAAATGCGGTGTTGAAGAAAAGCATATCGGTGGGCTGGTGGGCATCGTTCCCGTTATCGCTTTTTATGCCAATCAACCGCAGCAGGCACAAGCGCATGCCCTGGAACACCTTGCGTTGACACATCCCGGCAAGAAAATGGAAGTTTCGGCATCTTTGATCATCGATATTTTGCTACAGGTATTTGACGGCAATCCACTGCAGGAGGTGATCTTGGGGCAACTGCAGGTTCAAAACAATCCTTTGCTGGGTCACCCATTTACGAAGCTGTTGAAGGAACCGGATGAAACGGTCATTGGCAAATATTTCAGTACCGCCTGCTATGTCGAGGACGCCGTTCCAGCCGTCATCTATCTGGCTTTAAAATATCACCAGGATCCGGAAAAAGCGCTGATCGTGAATACCAACCTGGGCGGTGACAATGCCGGTCGCGGAGCGGTTTTAGGGGCGCTGCTCGGTGCCGCCCACGGTACCGAGAAATTTCCAGAACGCTGGGTCGGCGGGCTTGTAGAGCCCTTGCCAGATTTTATTAAAGGATTCTAATGAAATTATAAATCAGGAGATTAAATCATGAACAAAATCGTAATGATAACCGGGGCCAGTGGCGGCCTGGGGCAGACGGCCGGTCGGATGATGATGGAAGCGGGCTGGCAGGTTGCTCAGGTTACCCGTGACAAAAGCCGTATGGATCCCAAACAAGAGGACATTGGCAAAATCATTGAAAGTGACGTGTCCACCCCCGAAGGGTCCAAGGCCGCCATCGAGCTTATCCAGGATCGGTTCGGAGAAGCACCTTCGGCATTGTTGAACTGTGCCGGAAGCGTGTTGATCGCTCCCATGCACCGGACCAAATTGGAGCAATATCGGGAATGCCTGCAAGCCAACCTGGACAGCGCCTTCTTCTCGTTGAGCGCTTTTGTGGCGGCCCTCATTAAAAAGAAACGTTCCGGTGCGGCTGTTTTGATCAGCACGGTGGCTGCGCGCATCGGGGTGGCCAACCATGAGGCTATTGCCGCAGCAAAGGGGGCTGTCGAAGGACTGGTGCGTTCGGCCTCGGCCACCTATGCCGCCAAAGGCATTCGTATTAACGCTATCGCTCCTGGATTAATGAAGTCACCAGCCACCGCCAAATTTTTTTTGAATGACAAGGTCAACCAGCAGATCGCTTTCCAATATCCCCTGGGGCGCTATGGTGATTTAAAAGATGCCGCCTCCGCTGCGGCATGGCTGCTTGGCGATGAAGCCGGCTGGATCACCGGGCAGATACTGCCCGTCGATGGTGGCTTTACCGCTGTCCGCCCGATGATTCGCCGCTGATCTCGATGAGGAGCTAAACATAAGAAATAATTGATTAGGAAGGGAATGAATTATGAAACTCAATAATAAAATTGCCCTGATAACTGGGGGCAGCAGAGGTCTGGGTAGAAATTCGGCTATGCGTCTTGCTGAAAATGGAGCTGATGTGATCATTACCTACCACCAACAAAAGGACGCAGCCGATATCGTGGTCAAGGAAATT
>JASJGV010000109.1:0-3488 GCA_033791325.1 Desulfobacterales bacterium
TTTCATGCCCAGCCCAATGCCTGCCCTGTGTGTGGGCCGCAAGTGGCTCTGCATGACCGTGAGCAAAAACGGATTGAAACCAGGAATCCCATAGAAACGACCATTTCCCTTTTAAAGGCCGGGTATGTTGTTGCCGTAAAAGGGTTGGGCGGTTTTCACCTGGTGGTGGATGCAGAAAACGAAACAGCCGTCGAAACGCTGAGGCAGCGCAAACATCGGGAAGAAAAACCCCTGGCTGTGATGTCCGGTGATATTGAGAGTATCCGGCAATTTGCACTGCTTGGCCAGGAAAGCAAAGCCCTGCTGCAATCCCGACAGCGCCCCATCGTACTGCTGGAGAAAAAGGATGATTATGCCCTGGCCAGGGGTGTTTCTCCAAAAAATCACACCGTGGGGGCCATGCTGCCTTATACCCCTCTGCATTATCTGCTGGTGAAAAACCATTTTACCGCTCTCGTCATGACCAGCGGTAATTTGAGTGAAGAGCCGATCGCCATCGACAATACTGATGCCTTTGAGCGTCTCAGGGATATTGCCGACTATTTTCTGATACACGATCGGGACATCTATCTTCGAAGTGATGATTCGGTTATCAGAATGGTTGACAACAAGCAGCAATTTTTAAGACGTTCAAGAGGCTATGTCCCTGTCCCCATTTTTTTGAAAAGTCGTTTGAAACCGATCCTTGCATGTGGTGCGGAGCTTAAAAATACGGTCTGCCTTACCAGAGAGGATCATGCTTTTTTGAGCCAGCATATCGGTGACCTTGAAAATCTGACAACGTATGATTTTTTTGAGATGACTATCGCTCATCTGAAGCGGATATTGTCCATCGAACCGGAAATTATTGCTCATGATATGCACCCGGACTATCTGAGTACCCGATATGCCATGGAACAAAGCCGGATGGTGCGGATAGATGTTCAGCATCACCATGCGCATATCGTAAGCTGTATGGCTGAAAATCATGTTGAGGAGCCGGTCATTGGTCTTTCCTTCGATGGAACCGGGTATGGAGAAGATGGCAGTCTCTGGGGGGGAGAGGTTTTAATTACCCGTCTTGACAGGTTTGAGAGAGCGGCACATCTGACCCGAATCCCCATGCCGGGGGGGGCTGCGGCCATAAAAGAACCCTGGCGAATGGCTATCAGTTACCTTCACAGGGCATACGGAAAGAATCTTTTTAATCGCAATCTTCCCTTTCTCAGAGGACTGGATGAAAGCAAGCTCAACATCATCGTCGAAATGATCGAGAAAGACATTAATTGCCCTAGAACATCCAGTCTTGGACGTTTTTTCGATGGTATTGCCGCCATGCTCGGTATACGGAGCCATGTGGCATTCGAGGGCCAGGCCGCCATGGAACTCGAGATGATGGCGGAGGCATCGACCGGTAATCTCTACGAATATGCGTGGTCATCGGAAGATAAAATACAGATCGATCCGTGTCCCATTGTCACCGGTGTTGTCATGGATATTGAAAAAGGTGTTACACCGTCGGTTATCAGTGGAAAGTTTCATGCCACCCTCATGGCGATGTTCGCGGACCTGTGCCTGGTCATCAAGAAGGAGACCGGCATTTCGCAGGTAGCCCTCAGTGGTGGCTGTTTTCAAAATGCCATTCTTCTTTCGGGACTTTCCAGGAGCCTTCGTGACCTGGGCTTTCATGTGTTGACCCATGAAAAGGTTCCTGCCAACGATGGGGGCATTGCCCTGGGGCAGGCGGTAATTGCCGACGCCATTGTCCGTCGGGCTGGATAAGGCTATTTGGGTCAGTTGGTGATTCTAACAACCACCAATGACTCGAAAATCACGTCGGCAAATTTCGACCTACCTTAGGTATCTTCATATTGGTAATCGTTTTAAAAGTGTGCAATTATCTATAAATTTCAAATTATGCCATTAGTGGAGAATGGCAAACAACCCAGCTTGAGTTATCTGGCTAACCAGCTATAATTAAGCCGGCTAAAGACAACAGGAAGATTCTTTTAATAAAGAGCGACAACGTCGCGTCATATAAAATCGTGCAAACGATTTTATTCCTGGAGCAAAAAAATGGCCATTAAACATATGGAAGAAGACCGGGATGCCGATATCTCCCGGCGTCTTGTGGAACAGATTCGGTCCAACAGTACGCGAAAAATCCGCCTCATGGAGGTGTGTGGAACCCATACGGTTTCCATTTTCAGAAGCGGTATCCGGTCCCTGCTGCCCGACACCATTTCCCTTCTCTCGGGGCCTGGATGCCCGGTATGTGTCACCGACCAGAAAGAGATCGATGCTTTTATCGCCCTGGCCCGGTTCGAGGATGTGATATTGACGACCTTTGGTGACCTCATGCGTGTTCCGGGAACCGAGACGTCTTTACAGAAAGAAAAGGCCGAGGGGTGCGACATCCGGGTGGTCTACTCCACTATGGATGCCATTGACCTTGCCGTAAAGTATCCAGAAAAAAAGGTCGTTTTCCTGGGGGTTGGATTCGAGACGACGGCACCCACCATTGCTGCAGCCATCCAGACGGCCAAACAGATGAACTTGAACAATTTCAGTGTGTTTTCGGCCCATAAAACGGTTCCATCGGCGCTTGAAGCCTTGATGTCCATGGAAAACGTCCGGGTTGACGGCTTTATTCTGCCCGGTCATGTTTCCGTGATCATCGGACGGGACGCGTATAAACCATTTTTTGATCGATTTCAAATACCTTGCGCCATTGCAGGTTTTGAACCGGCAGATATTTTGCAAGCTATCGATATTCTTGTTTCACAGATTGAAACAAAATCACCGGAACTGACCAATGCTTACGGCAGGGCCGTGACCGACAAAGGGAATCCCACAGCCGAGAGACTGATGCAGGATACTTTCGAGATAACGGATGTTGCCTGGCGTGGCATCGGGATTATTCCCGGGAGCGGGTTGAAAATCGGCCCGGGCTTTGGCGCTTTTGACGCAGAAAAACAATTTACCATTGACGTTCCTGTCTCCGAGGACCCCAAGGGATGTGCCTGCGGGGACATTCTTATTGGTGTTAAAAAGCCATTTGAGTGCCCGCTGTACAAAACGCGCTGTACACCCATGGATCCGGTGGGTCCTTGTATGGTGTCAAGTGAGGGGACATGTGCGGCATATTACAAGTACCACGAGTAAAACCCAAAGTGAGCGTTTCAGATTTTTATAATTTTGGATTTTGAGATAACTTCTAATCAGATGTAGCTGATTTTTATAACGCAAGCCAGACAAACCGAACCGGAAAGGAAAAAGAGCTTTTAACACGAAACCACGAAAAAGACCACAAAATTTTTCGTGGTTTAGAGATTTCGTGATTTCGTGATTTCTTTTTCGTGACAGAAAGCCTACAATCAAACACCAAATACCAAATACCAAATACCAAATACCAAACACAAAACACAAAACACAAAACACCTAAAACTTAACACCTAAAACCAATTATGATAAAACAAGACAAAATATTACTCGACCATGGTGCCGGG
>JASJGV010000110.1:0-2939 GCA_033791325.1 Desulfobacterales bacterium
CGGCCGGGGAATCATTCGTATCAGGGCGCGTGCCAATATCGAAAAGGATAAGCGAACCGGCAACGAAACCATTGTCATCACGGAAATTCCCTTTCAGGTCAATAAGTCCCGTGTCATAGAAAAAGTGGCCGATTTGATGAAGTCAAAGCACCTGGAAGGTATCAAATTTATCAGGGACGAGTCTGACCGGGACGGTATGCGGATTGCCCTGGGTTTGAAAAAGGACCAGGTGGCAGGGGTCATTGTCAACAAACTATTTAAGCAAACCCAGCTTGAAAATACGTTCGGAATCATTTTTCTTGCGGTTGTCAACAAACAACCCGAAGTAATGAACCTGAAAGCGCTTCTGGATCATTTCATCCTGCACCGCAAAGAGGTCATCATCCGGCGTACACGCTATGATCTAAACAAGGCCGAAGCCAGAGCCCATATTCTGGAGGGTCTGAAAATCGCCCTGGACAATCTGGACGCGATCGTAAAACTCATCCGCAGTTCCAATACACCACCGGAAGCCAAAAGCCGGCTAATGGAAAAATTCAATCTGTCCCCCCTGCAGGCCCAGGCGATCTTGGATATGCGTCTCCAGCGATTGACCGGTCTTGAAAGGGATAAGATCAACCAGGAGTATTTAGGCTTGTTGAAGGAGATCGCCTACTTCAAGGAAATCCTGGGAAGTGAAAGACTGGTCTTGAGCATCATTAAGGAAGAACTGGTCGAGGTTAGAAATGAGTACGGTGATACGCGTCGAACCGAGATCATTGAAGCCACACGGGAACTGACCATCGAGGACATGATTGTTGAAGAGGACATGGTGGTTACCATATCCCACAGCGGCTATATCAAGCGCAACCCCATTACCCTATACCAAAGTCAGCGGCGTGGGGGCAAAGGGAAGACTGCCATGGGGACCAAGGAGGAAGATTTTGTCGAACGTCTCTTTGTGGCTTCAACCCATCATACCTTTCTCTTTTTTACCAACACGGGCAGGGTCTACTGGCGCAAAGTCTACGAGATACCTCAAGCCGGTCGTTTGAGCAGAGGCAAGGCCATCGTCAATCTTTTGAATCTCGAGAAGGATGAAGAGCTGGCAACGGTTCTGGATGTGCCTTCATTTGATCCGGGGTCCTATATTATCATGGCCACCAAGAACGGACTGGTGAAAAAAACAGATCTCATGGCGTACAGCAGACCGCGTGTGGGGGGAATTATCGCACTGAGTCTGGTAGAGGGTGATGAACTTATTTCCGCCCGTATAACAGATGGAACCCGGAATGTCTTTTTAGGTTCTGTGGAAGGGAAGTCCATCCGTTTTCATGAATCGGATGTCCGCCCCACCGGCAGGGTGGCCCAGGGAGTCCGTGGAATGCGCCTTTCTACCGGGGATCACATTGTTGGTATGGAGGTCATGGGACATGGACAGACGCTGGTTACAGCAACCCAGAACGGGTATGGGAAGCGAACATCCATTGATGCCTACCCCATTCAAAAACGGGGTGGTATGGGTGTCATTACCATTAAAACCAGCGCCAGAAACGGAAAGGTTATTTCAATATTGCTGGTGGAAGAGGATGATGATCTAATGCTCATGACGGATATAGGCAAGATTATCCGGATGCCCATCAAGGGTATCTCCGTCATCAGCCGTAATACTCAAGGTGTGACACTGATCGATATAGAAAAAGGTGAGCGTGTGGTCGGTGCTGCACGTCTGGCGGAAAAAGAATAAATTCGCCAGGGGCGAATTTATAGATAGCGGCTGCGCCGCTGATAATCTCAGTATAGAAATGCTGAATTACACAAAGTGAAACTAAAACTTTCGTGTTTTTGGTATTTCGTGTTTTCGTGATTGGTTTTTAAAAGATGCCTGAAGACTTAACGGATTATAAAATTGGTGTGGTGGGGGCCGGCAGTTGGGGAACTGCCCTGGCAAATCTTCTGGCCACAAAGGGATATGCTGTTGACCTGTGGGTGTATGAAGCATCTGTCAGGGATGAAATTCTGGAACACGGTGAAAACCGGGTGTTTCTACCGGGTATCGCCTTGTCTTCTCAGCTTACGCCTTGGAATGATATTGCAGATGTTGTAACAGGTAAAGAGCTGGTTCTGACGGTGGTGCCGTCCCATCTTGTACGGCAGGTCGCCGGTAAAATGGCTCCTCACATATCCGATGATGCGATCATCGTGTCGGCATCAAAGGGGATAGAGAATAAGACGTATCTGACCATGACCCGGGTTATAGGTGACATGCTTCCGAAAACCCGCAAAGGAAACATTGCCGTACTGTCGGGCCCGAGTTTTGCACTTGAGGTGGCCAGGACCATGCCGACTGTCGTGACGGTGGCATCGAGCGATTTGAAAGTAGCTGAAACCATCCAGCATATTTTTGCAACGCCATTTTTTCGGGTTTACACCAACGATGACCCCATTGGTGTGGAACTCGGAGGGTCGGTAAAAAATGTGATTGCAATAGCGGCAGGAATCATCGATGGGCTGGGCCTCGGTTTAAACACCCGTGCGGCGCTGATTACAAGAGGCCAGACCGAAATCAGGAGGCTGGGTCTGAAAATAGGGGCCAATCCCAGGACGTTCACCGGCCTTGCCGGTATAGGGGATCTGATTCTGACATGTACGGGGGATCTGAGCCGAAATCATACTGTGGGCAAGAGAATCGGCCAGGGAGAAAAACTGGCCGATATCCTGTCGGGAATGAATATGGTCGCTGAAGGGATCAAAACATCTGAATCTGTTTACAACTTTTCCCGCAGCCTGGGTGTAGAAATGCCGATTTCTCATGAAATTTATCATGTGCTGTATGATGATGTCTCTCCAGAAGATGCGTTGTTTCGTCTCATGACCCGTGATCTCAAAAAAGAATTGGACGAAGATTAAACCCAAGTAGTGCATCAACATACCTCCTTGTAGCTACGGCAACCTCGAAA
>JASJGV010000111.1:0-3319 GCA_033791325.1 Desulfobacterales bacterium
TCATGGAAATTACCAAGAACATCAAAGGTATGGAACCGTCTGATATGCCGGAAAACATCAAGATGTTCCAGGGTATCAAGGAAAAAATAGCACAACTAGGGCCGATGCCCTCATCCGTATAAGGAGGTAACACATGGCTGATTTAACATATGACGCTGATAAAATAAAAAAGATAGTGGATGAACGAACCATCGATGAAAATGCCAAACCGATTTTGGGAATCACCATTAAAGAGGGAATTGAAACCGCGTGGGATCGGCTCGAAAAACAGCAGCCTCAATGCGGTTTTGGTGAGTTGGGGGTATGCTGCAATCGCTGCACCATGGGACCGTGTAGAATTGACCCATTTGAAGGCGGCCCGGAAAGAGGCGTGTGCGGGGCAAATGCGGATCTGATTGTGGCCAGGAATTTCTTGGACGATCTTTCCACAGGGGCGGCAGCCCATTCCGATCACGGTCGCGAGGTGCTGGAGACATTATACGAAACCGCGACCGGCAAGGCCGGTGGCTATGAAATTACCGATGTCGAAAAATTGAACACCATTGCGACAGAATTGGGAATAGATACAGATCAGAGAGACAAAAATGATATTGCAAAGGATGTTGCCCTTGCCCTGCTGGAAGAATTCGGAACCATCAAAAACAGTATCCAGTTTGTGGAAAGAGCGCCGGAGCAGACCAAGGCCATCTGGAAAAAGGCCGGTATCTATCCACGGAGTGTTGACCGGGAAATCGTTGAATCCATGCACCGCATCCATATGGGGGTTGGCGCGGATTATGCCAATATTCTCCTGCATGGGTTGCGGACGTCCCTTTCGGACGGCTGGGGCGGTTCCATGATGGCAACCGAAGCGTCCGACATCCTTTTCGGGACACCTGAAATCAAGGAAACCTGGGCCAACATGGGTGTGTTGAAGAAGGATGAGGTCAATGTTATTCTGCATGGGCACAATCCGGTTCTGTCTGAGATGGTTGTGGCGGCTGCCGAAGATCCGGCAATGAAAAAACTGGCCGAAGAAAAGGGCGCCAAAGGTATCAATATTGCCGGTATGTGTTGTACGGGCAATGAACTTCTGATGAGAAAGGGTATACCGGTTGCCGGTAATATGCTGAACCAGGAATTGATCCTGGCCACGGGAGCGGTCGAAGTCATGGTAGTCGACTACCAGTGTATTTTTCCATCCATTACACATACGGCCGGCTGTTTTCATTCAAAAGTCGTTTCCACCAGTGAAAAGTCGAAAGTCCCTGGTGGAGTGCACCTGGAGTTTCATCCGGAAACCGCATCTGAGACAGCCAGAGAAATTATAACAATGGCGATTGAAAACTATCCGAACCGCAACGCCGACAGGGTTGTTATTCCGGGCGAACCCATGAAAATGATGGCTGGATTTTCTGTTGAGGCAATCGTCAAAGCTTTGGGCGGCACACTCAAGCCGCTCGTGGATGTCATTGCAGCCGGTAAGATTCGGGGGGCCGTCGGTATTGTGGGGTGCAACAATCCCAAGATCAAACACGATTACGGTCATATCCAGCTGGCCAAAGAACTCATTAAAAGGGATATCCTGGTCGTTGAAACCGGTTGTGCGGCGATTGCTTCGGGCAAGGAAGGGTTGTTGTTGCCAGAGGCCGCCGAATCGGCCGGCGATGGGCTGAAAGAGGTGTGCCAAAGTCTGGGCATTCCCCCGGTCCTTCATATGGGGTCGTGTGTTGACTGCTCGAGAATTTTGGTCCTGGGGGCCGCGCTGGGCAAGGCTCTGGATGTGGGTATCGATCAGCTTCCCCTGGCCGGGGCCGCACCTGAATGGTATTCCCAGAAAGCGGTATCCATCGGCTCGTATTTTGTGTCCTCCGGTGTTTTCACGGTCCTTGGAATTCCGCCCAAGATTTTTGGGAGCAGCAATGTAATCAATTTGGTAGCAAAAGATTTGGAAAACGTGGTCAATGCCAAGTTCGCCGTTGAACCGGACCCGGTTGCCGCCGCAAAGCTGATAGCCGATCACATTGAAGCCAAAAGGAAAAATTTAGGAATATAGGCAGATACCGATGTTGAGCGTTTCAAATTAGAAGACGCCCATGCGTTTACGGTTCCCCGGCTTCAGTCGTGAATCGTGAACGCATTGAATCTGATCAATGACGACAGATGTCGATTCAGGCTCGGCAGACAGGAGCAAACCATGGAAGTGGCAATAGCAGGAATGGGGCCCGCGGGTGTAAATGTTGTAAAGACATTGAGAAACAAAGGGTTTGATGGCAACATTACCATGTTTTCCGTTGAAAAAACCCCGCCCTATTCACCACCGGCCCTTGGAGAATATCTAATTACGGGTAATACAGAGATTTTGTTCTGGGAGGGCAAGGATTTTTGTGAAAAATATGGCGTTGCTTGCAGGGCCGGTGAAAAGATCGTTCAAATTCTGCCGGAAGAAAAAACGCTGAAAACCGAAAACGGTGATGTTGTCGGGTTTGATTATCTGGTCATTGCTACAGGCACTAAATTGTATGCACCGGTCAAGGGGTCGGGAAAAAAAGGTATTTTCGATTTCAAGACATTTGTTGGAACGGACAAGATAAAAAAAATGGCCGAAGAAGGCCGGAAGAAAACCGCCATTATTGTTGGTGCGGGATTTATTGGCGTTGAAATCGCCTTGTCCCTGGCGAAGATCGGGATTAAATCTTCCGTACTCAACAGGCGCGGGTGGATCATGCCACGGTTGATAGATCCCGAGACAGCCCGATACGTTGAAAACGATCTTAGGTCCCAGGGTGTGGATGTGATGCTGAACACCGAAGGGCATGAGTTTGTTGGTGATGAATGTGTTGAGGGCCTTCTGACGACAGATGGCAGAAAACTAACAGCCGATATTTACATTACGGCGACAGGTGTCAAGCCCAGCATTGATCTTGTTCAGAACACTGATATTGAATATGACGGAGGAATCATTGTCAACGAATACCTGCAGACAAAATATCCGTATATCTATGCCTGCGGGGATGTTGCGGAAACCATTGAACGCGTTTCCGGAGAAAGAAAAATTCATGGCTTGTTTCCAGTAGCCGTAGACCATGCTCAAACAGTGGCATACAATATTATGGGCTTAAAAAAAGAATATGAAAAGCAAGTCAATATGAACTCTTTGAAAAAATTGAGCTACAAACTGATCGTTGTTGGAAAGATGGAAGGAGAAGAGCTTAAGTATAAAACCAAAGATGTTTTACGGAAAATATTTTTAAAGGATGATAAAATTGCAGGTTTTGTGTTGTTGAAGGACATATCCAATGCCGGCTTCTATTTATCTCTTTTTTCCAAAGGCGTTAAC
>JASJGV010000112.1:0-3147 GCA_033791325.1 Desulfobacterales bacterium
GGTAAGATACTTTCAGAGAAAAGGATCGGCCAGGCTTGAAATGCACTGGAAAACACCCGGATCTGACACGTTTGATTTCATACCGGAGAGCGCCTATTCCCACGACAGCAATTCACCCTGAAGATTTTAGGGGACATCCTTAAATTATTGGTTTCAACTATTGAAGATTTCTTTCACCCGGCCGACAACACCGCTTGTCAGTCGAACCTTAATACCATGCGAATGCGTTGAAGACTTGGTAAGAATATCCTTCACAATCCCGTCTGTCAGTTTCCCGGTGCGCTGGTCCTGTTTCTGGATAATCTGAACCCGGAGACCCGCGTCAATATCCGATCGATTTCTACCATTCATGTTTCGCTCCTTTGAGATATCTAACCCGAGCCTTTCATGCCCCCCCTGGATTTGGCTGCAAAATGGAAGAACCTCGCAGCAAGTTACTAGGAATGTGCTCGCTGTTTCAGTTCAATCTTCGGCAATTCCCGCTGGGTGGCCAGATCGAGTGCGAAATAGTTTTGTTTTTCAAATCCATATTTTCCTGCAATAAAAGTGGCAGGAAACGATTCAACGAGGATGTTGAATCTAGCCACGTAACCGTTATATCGATTTCTGGCTTTTTGAATATCTTCCTCAATCTCATCCAAATTGTTTTGCAAATCTATAAAATTAGTACTTGCCTTGAGATCCGGATACGCCTCGGCCAGGGCTAAAAGCCCACGAAGTGATTTTGATATCTCGCTCTCCTCTGCAACACGATTTGACATACCCGTAGCACCGGTCAAATAATCACCCTTGGTCTGAAAAATATTTGCTTCGTGTTCGCTGTATCCTTCAACGGCACGAACCAGATTAGGAATCAAATTAAAACGACGCTTCAAGGCAACATCAATACCGCTCCATGCTTCCTCAATCCTGTTTTTATACCTGATAAAGCGATTGTACGTCGTGATAAGCCAGGCAATGGATACGAACAGCACAAAACCTACAAGAATAGTTATCGGCACCATATTAACCCCTTTCTTAGCCTACTATTTTAGCCATATTGCGCATCGTCACAATAAATTTTTTTTCGGACCTATAAACCAAACAAAGGTAACGCACTAAGGCTGATGGGTGATCCCTGAGCGGCTGTGAAACTGTCTGAGTTCTTTAGTGACTGTTATGCCAAGGCTATTTTTAGATCAACGGCATTTTTTAAGGTGTTCGCCACAATACATCCGCGTTCAGCAATGGTCACCAGTTTCTCCATCGCATTTTTATCGTTGTAATCTGCAATTATTTTCATTTCCACCGCAGTGAAGCTCGGAGGCGCAGAAGCCAGGCTGCCCGTGATACGCAGTTTAATATCTTTTACATCATATTCCCGGCTTTGGGCCGCGGCCAGAAGATTGCTCATGAAGCAGCCACCCAAAGCCATCAGAAGATTCTCTCCACCCATGGCTCCCCGGTTTTGGCCGCCCTTGGCCTCGGGTCTGTCCATAACAACTTTATGTTCTCTAGCCGTTCCTTCAGATGCAGTGGGCCCTATCTGATCGACACTGACATTTACTTTTATAACATCATTCATATTATTTTCTCCTTTTATTCTAGGATTGTTTTTTTACGGAACGACAAACAAAAAGAAAGGAAATATCACGTCTGCTGGATAATCCTTGTTCGACTGTGAAAAACTCGTTCTAATGGGTAACATTAATCACCCGGAACCAGGAATGCAAACTTCCGCTGCAGTGGTCGCTATTACGCAGGATTTCTCAGAGCACGTCTCACCGAAATCGTGACTGGAACACGTTGACCGAATTGATATGGATATCCAATAACCGGGCAACATCCCCCTCTTCCCTTAATCCATATCCAGTAGTACCGGGCAGTGATCAGACCCCATGATGTCGTTCAAAATATCCGCATTTTTGATTTGCCCGGCCAGATCCGGGGAGACCAGGAAATAGTCAATTCTCCAGCCTACATTTCTCTTTCGCGCACCAGCACGATAACTCCACCAACTATATTTTACTTTATCCGGGTTTTTGAATCTGTAGGTGTCGATAAAATCGGCCGCCACGATGTTGTTCATGCCATCGATCTCCGCCTGCATATAGCCAGCGGATTTGTTGTAATTCGGTTTTGGCCGCGCCAGATCAATGGGTTGGTGGGCGACATTGAAATCACCGCAGGCCACCACCGGCTTCTCTTTTTGGAGGTCTTTCAGGTAAGTCAAAAAGGCCACATCCCAGTCCTGCCGATACTCGAGTCGCTTTAATTCACTGCCTGAATTGGGTGTATAAACCGTAACCAGAAAAAAGTGATCAAATTCCAGCACAATAACCCGACCTTCCTGATCGTGCTGTTCAATGCCCATATCCAGACGCGCGGACATGGGTTCTCTTTTAGTTAGAATGGCGGTGCCTGCATATCCTTTTTTTAACGCCGAGTTCGTATACAAATGATACCCATCGACACCCGCCAAAGCCCCCACGACCTGATCGTCCTGGGCCTTGGTTTCCTGTATGCAGAGTACATCAGGCTGCATAGCCTCCAGAGATGCTTTGAAGTCCTTTTTAACCGCTGCTCGAATACCGTTGACATTCCATGAGACAATACGCATCTATTTACCTCCGCTCAAACTCAGGTTTTCAATTCCTGTTTGTATTTGAAGCTCTCTAAAAAGTAGGACCTTGGTTCAAAATCAAATAGGTCGCAAGTTTCAACCGCAGGAATACTAAAGAATAAACAAGGGGTCAACAAGCAAGGAAGCACGTCTGCTTCTGAATCGCAATTACAATTAATTTGAAAATGTCAGTTTCGACTTAAATCATGGTAAAGTCGTCAATAAAATAACCGATCCGGAAAGCATTTATATCTAAAACAACGATTGCACCATTTTGTATTGACTTTTTGATTGCGCTAATAAAGGATGCGCAACGAATCATTCTCAAACGCCAGCTTTACAAAGGATCAGGGATATAGGGGTTGTCAGAAAAACGTTCCGATTGAGGACCGTTTTTCTGCTACAAACCCTTATGCCGCCATCCTATTTTCAGAACATTATTATGATAAGCGGTACAAACCAGACAATACGAATACTGAGGTACTATATATGCATACCATAGCCATCCTGCCCGGAGACGGCATCGGCCCCGAAGTCATGACAGA
>JASJGV010000113.1:0-2600 GCA_033791325.1 Desulfobacterales bacterium
TGGCACCGTCGATATTTTTTTTAAACATGTTCGTGTTTCCCAAGACCAGCGTTGCCTGGTAAATATACGGTGACAACCCAAGGATTTCAAGACTCTCTTTTTTTGCGAGCTCGAAATCACGCTGCCGCAAATAAATTTCAGCCATGAGAAGCTTGGCCTTTAAAAAACGCGGATTGGCTTCGATAGCTTTTCCAAGGGATGACTTTGCCATACTGCTGTCACCTTTGCCGAGGTAGGAGACGCCCAGAAAGTAGTGTGCTCTGAATGATCTGGGTTCTTCTTTCACCAGCTGGTTCAGTATCTCGGTGGCACTGTCGAACTGTCTTTTTTGGACCAGCATTTCTCCCTTTAGTAAGCGGGCTGGAAAGTATTTAGGTCGTTCTTCGAGTATACCGGTGATGGTCGATTCAGCCTGATCCAGATTTTTATTTTTGAGATAGAATCCGGCAATGGTGGTTTTAACCCGAATGTCGTCTGGTTGACGTTGGAGTGCTCTATTGTAAAGTTCTAAGGCCTTTTCATTGTTTCCCGTCATTTCGTAAAAAGCGGCTGCGACCATGTAGGATCGGATGTTGTCCGGCTCTTTTTCGATGGCGGTCGCGTAAGAAGCCTCGGCTTTCCGGTTCATTTTACGCTGTGCAAAATAATTTCCCTGGTAGATCAAGAGCTCGGCATTGTCAGGATTGGTTCTTATGGATTCGTTCAGAATGGCTTCAGCTTTTTTAAACGCATTTTTACTCTTGTAAAAATTGAAAAGAATGAGACGTGGTTTGATGTCTTTGGGGTCTATTTCAGCGGCTTTGACAAGGTACTCTTCTGCCAGGTCAGGATGTCCCTTTTTAGCTAGTACGCGGGAAAGTCCCATGTATGCTCGTGTCTGTTTAGGGTCGAGCTGAATAATTTTGCGAAACACATCCTCAGCCTCATCGAGTTTATTATCCAGATCAAAAATTCCTGCATTTAAAAAGAGGGCATCGATATTGTCGGGATCCCTGGTGAGAATTTTATACAGGAGCTCCTTGGATTTATCAGCCTGCTTGCCGAGCAGATAGAACGTTGCCATTTTCAACTGGGCGTCGGTGTTGTTTCCATCAAGCTGAACAACACGGGAATAGGTTCTGAAAGCACCCTGGGAATTCCCTAACTTCAGGTAGGTTTCACCGAGCTTTACATGTGCGGCGACAAACTCCGGGTCAATCTGGACAGCATTTTTGAACTCGAGCTCGGCGCTTTTGTACCCACCTTTTTCAAAATAGGCATTTCCTTTTTCAAAGTGCGCCAGCTTTTTTTCTTCGTCGGATGAACAACCCCACACCATGGTGATCATGAGAATGATGCTCAATCCTATATAATGGTTCCACTTCATTTTAGCCTCCGGAGAAATAAAAACATGTTTGTAAAAATCAGGATAGCGTTTATTTAGCATGGAACGGAGCCCGAGTCAAAATCTGATATCGGCACAAGGTTGATTTGTGAAAGTATTACCCGAAAAACAGGTGGATCTTGTCTACGACATATTGAAAACCTCGCAGCAAACTACGAGGAATGTTCTGCCGTGCGCCAGTGCTTCGCATCGACCGTAAGGAATTCTGGCTAATTTAGATTCGCTGGCTAACCCCGCAGCAAGCTACGGGGAATGCACTCGCTATTTCGGTTCAAGCTGTGCGTATGAAAGCTCGGGATATATTGGAATAGCCAGAGAATGTTGGTCTGATCAGGTTTCCCGTTAATATGTGATGATAGCTAATAAGTCATTATTGCCGGAATTTTGTATCGATATTTCACTGTGCACGTCCAGAGACAGGGAATTACCTGACCGCAACACATGTTGTGTTCCGGCATGGGCAATCCGGGCATCTCCTGATTGAAGGCAAATGTGCCAGCGTCCGGGTCGCTCCGGGACTTTTTGATATGTGGCATGAAGTTTGATCGACAGCTTGGCAACGAGGAGCTCATCGGATATTTCCAGGTATTGGATAAATCCCCAGGCATAGGTTTCCAGGCGATGAACCCGGCATTCCCGCCGGTCCTGTTGTTTTAATATCGATACGATATCTTTGACATTTCTACTCGTCTTCAGGTTGGAAACAAACACAGCATCGGATGTTTCGACAATGGTGGTATCGGAAATGTCATTGGTGGCAACCAGACGGCTTTTGGCGATGATCAGACTGTTTTTGGTATTTGATGAGATCACATCTCCTGCAATGACATTCCCGCTGTCATCTTTAGGCATGTAATCATACAGGGAGTTCCAGGTTCCAATGTCACTCCAGCCGAAGTCTGATGGCAGGACCACGCCTTTGGACGTCTTTTCCATAATCGCAACATCAAAGGATATACTCGGGAGATCTTGATACGCCTCTATTGAAATGGGTCCCCTTTCCTTGACGATCGCGGTCATTTTTGCCGTCATATGGGGTTCAAATCTTTTGAACTCGTTCAAGATTGTGGATGCCATGAAAGCAAACATGCCGCTGTTCCAGAAAAAATTCCCGGCTTTGATGTATTGTTGGGCGGTCTTTCTATCCGGCTTTTCGACAAAGCGCTTGACGCGCAACGCGCCTTCGGAAACGGCGGCATCCCCTTCGACATAGCCG